>VEQJ01000225.1 GCA_018883285.1 Alphaproteobacteria bacterium | reverse complement strand
ATTAGCACGCTGGCCGCGCTGGTGCTGACCGCGCTGACCTATATCGCCGTGTCCAGCCATCTGTATTCCTTTTGGGACGCCGTGCGGCACCAGGGGATTTAGCGCCCTCCCCTGCCCCCTGCCCTCCCCGTACTCCTCTGCAACCCCCTACCCAGCCTGCCTGGCTGTGCTATGCTAAGCCATGACTTGGTGGAAACCCGTTTTGCTGATCCTAGCCTTGGCCGCCCCCATTCTTCCTTGCAAGGCGCCACCCCTCTCCACTATATTCATTCTTCCTTCCCACCCCTCCCCCACCCCTTAACCAACAGTTGCCAAGACCAAGCCAATCGCCCAAAATGGTGCCGCTGAGCAGCCTTGCTGCAAGCCCCCTGATTCTTTCTGCTTTCCTATTTTGAAAGGCCTATCATCATGCCAAACCCAACCGCCGCATCCAATCCTTTTCGCCTTGGCCTGGTGATGGCGGGCGCGGTGTCGGCGGGTGCCTATACCGCTGGCGTGCTGGACTTTTTGTTCGAAGCCCTGGCCGAATGGGAAAAGGAAAAGGCCAGCGGCCGCACCGATATCCCCGACCATCAGGTGGTGATTGAGGCGATGAGTGGGGCTTCGGCGGGGGGTATATGCAGTGCCTTTACCGCCATGCTGCCAACCCTGGGCTTTTACCCCGTCCACAATCCCACCGATCCTGCCCGTCAGCAAAATTTGCTATACCAATCATGGGTTGAGGGTATCGATCTTACCAAAATGCTGACCACCAATGATCTTAAGGGGGTGGTGCCGTCGCTGTTGGATGGGGGGGCGTTGGATACAGTGGCCAACAACGCGGTGAACAGAACGGTGGCAGCCGCGACCATGGGTGCGGGCAGCTGGCCAAACTGGCTGGCCGATGGTTTGCCGCTGTATCTTTGCCTTACCAACACCCCTGGCGTGCCATATCTGTTGTCGATGACCACGGGCAATCAAAGCCTGCGCGGCCACCGCGTGGTGGTGCATACCGATATGGCACCATTTTGGGCGGGTAAAAAGCCAGTCGCCACCGATCAGGGCTATTTGTTACCGCTGAATTGTGCGGATAAGGCAGTGTGGCAACGGTTGGCGGATGCATCGCTGGCCACCGCCGCCTTCCCTGTTGGCCTGCCCGCCCGCCTGTTTACCCAGGATAGCAAAATTTATGACAGCAGCCTGTGGCGCAGCTATAATGGGTTGGAGCCGCAGGATCCCCAAACCCAAAGGCTGTCACCCGATTGGGATAGCCCGATTGGTGCCAGCTATTCCTTTTACGCGCTGGACGGGGGGGCGATTAACAACGAACCGCTGGAGCTGGTGCGGCGCTATCTGGCACGCAACAGCGATGATGGCTGCAACCCCCGACCTGCGGATCAGGCCGACGCCGCCGTCCTAATGATCGATCCGTTCCCCGATGATGGTGAACATGAGTTGCAAGATTATGGCGAAGTGTTTGATGTGATTGACAGCTTCAGCAATCTGCTGGGCAATCTGAAATCCCAAGCACGCTTTAACAGCCAGGATTTTGTTCTGGCGATGAGTGATCAGGTCTTTAGCCGCTTTTTGATTGCCCCGATCCGCACCAAATCGGATCCTAAGGAAAGCCATTTGGCCTCCTCAGGTGTCAGTGGCTTTGCGGGATTTTTTCATCAGGCGCTGCGGGAGCATGATTTTTTCCTGGGGCGCCGCAACTGCCAACGCTTTTTGGAAAATTACCTGTGTGTCAGCCGCGATAATCCCATTGTGGCGGGCTGGGTAAAAAAACTGGCCGCATCGGGAAAGCTTGAGGATTATCACCCACTAAGCTATGACCCGTTGACGCAAAAAACCAGCCTGAACAAAAATTATGTCCGCCTTATTCCCCTATTTGGCGCCTGCAATCCTCAACAAAATCCTGCCTATAATCCGCCCTATCCGCGCTTGGACTATGAGCGGGATGTACGCGCGCGGTTGCAGGCATTGGTAACATCGCGTGCCAATGCGGTGGTTAAAAACAGCCTAAGCTATCTTAGCAAAAAAATGGGGGTCGGCAGTTTTTGGCTAAAAATGCCGATATCGCTGTTGGGGGTTGGCAACAAACTGGCCAACAAGATGATGGCAGCAATTGAGCAGGATCTGCGCGATCGAAAGATTATTCGCTAACACCCATTACCCCGCTTGACTTGCTTGGTCAGCTTCGCTAAAAGTGTTGTTCGCTAAGCGATTAGACGACCAAAAAAGGGATACTATCATGGCACGTGTGTGTGAAATTTCTGGCAAGCGCGTAATGACTGGCAATAATGTCAGCCATTCCAACCGCAAAACCCGTCGGCGTTTTCTGCCCAATTTGCAAATGGTGACCCTGGTCAGCGAGGCGACGGGCGAAAAATTGCGGTTGCGCCTGACCACCCACGCCTTGCGCACCATCGAATTCCACGGTGGCATTGATGCCTATGTGCGTCGCACCGCATCGGCCGACCTGCCCGTTTCTGCCCGCCGTTTGAAAAAACGCCTGGGCGCTGTGGTTGCTGAGGCCGCCTAAGCTGGGAATTGCGTTATAGCCGTTCCAATTTAGAAACATACAGCTTGCGAAAATGTTACGATCTTGACTTGATTGGCGACTCCGCTGTCATCCTAGCCCCCGCTATTGCCGCCTCTCTCTGCTGTCATCCTACCCC
>VEQJ01000224.1 GCA_018883285.1 Alphaproteobacteria bacterium | reverse complement strand
CACTTTGCACCATTTTTGGCAATCCATATTACCGCTTCGACAAAGCGGCGATTATCTTCGCCACTGCGCCCAGGATCCCCAGGCTTGCCAGGCAATGCGTCTTTGATCGCATTCCATTGATCTTCAAGTAAAAATTTTGTGTATGACATAGAATTACCCTCCGTTGAGCGATTCTATCATAACTCCCTATAAATGTCGACAGTTCCTAATCATTATGGCCAAAGGATGATTAAAACATGGTTATTTCATGACAGAATGCAATTTAAACGCTCATCATACGATATAAATCTGCAAAGATATCATTGTATGCTGCAACCAGGGTTAAATCAGCAACTACGCCACGGCCTTAAGCTTTGCCACAATCTGCCCATAGGTTTCTGGCTGGTTGGTTTTTAGCAGGGACAATTTTTTGATGAACTCCTCCGCCTCCTGCAGGCTTAGATCCAGGGGTTTACCCTGTTTGGCTGAGGCTATTTTGTTGGCCATATCGGTGTAGGAATCCAGCTTTTCTTGCTGGCTTGGGGTCAGGGTGGCTTTATCCAAATCCTTTTCGATGAGAAGGTTCAGCACGTCCATAATCCGCCCCAGTTGCCGCCCATAACTGGCCACATTGGTGACGATGGTTTTTTCCATCTCAGGATCGCGTGAGGCGGTGTAATTGATGTTAATCAGCCCAAATTGGCTTAGCGAGTTGTTCCAAAAGCTCCACGGGTTGATAACCTGATCCAAATTTTGCGGCGCAAAACTGAATGTTGGGAATAAGGATGCGGTTGTCATAATAATTTCCCCCTGTAGTGGTGCCTTATGCTAAGCAATCTGGCCTTGGCTCGCAACGATTGATTTTTCCGCCACCCTTTTTCCGCAAACTGCTGGGGGCGCATGCCGTGCGTCAGAGGGGCAAAAATCAGGTGGGACGCAGCAGGTTGGCCATCTGCCCGACCAGGGCTTCCCCCAAATCGCCACTATCGCGGATGGTTAAGGCCTGGGGATAAAAGCGATCCACCTGGTGGCCAATACCAATCGCCGCCAATTCGATGACCCCCTGTTGTTGAATGGCGGCAATCACCGCATGCAAATGCCTGTCCAACATCCCTTCGTCATTGGCGGCAATCGTTGCGTCATCAACGGGGGCACCATCGCTGATAACCAACAGAATTTTACGCCGTTCTGGCCGGGGCAGCAGGCGGCGGGCAGCCCACATCAACGCCTCACCATCGATATTTTCCTTTAACACCCCCTCCTGCAACAGCGCGCCCAGGCTGTTGCGCCGTTGTTGCCAGCGTTGGTTGGCGGTTTTGAACAACAGGTGACGCAGGTCGTTTAGGCGGCCAGGAAAGGGTGGCTTACCCGCCTCAATCCATTTTTCGCGTGCCCGTCCCCCCTTCCAGGATCGGGTGGTGAATCCCAACAGCTCGGTGCTAATCTGGCAGCGTTCCAGGGTTTGCAGCAGCACATCGACCGTCAACATGGCCAATCGGATAGGGCGGCCACGCATCGATCCCGAACAGTCCAGCAGCAGGCTGACCACTGTATCACGGGTTTGCAGTTGGCTAGGCAGGCGAAAAATCGGGGGTTGCAGTGGGCTGGTCACCAGCCGCGCCAACCGTTTGGAATCCAACGCGCCGTCCAGCTGGCTTCCCTGCCAATACAGGGGTTTTTCGGTGCGAAGCAGCTTTTCCAGCTTGATGGCCAAGCGTTTAACCAACTGGCGATATTGCGCCGCATCGTGATCCTGCAACAGCTCCGAAGTCCAGATTTTGGTGGATTGCAGCAGACTGGTGGCGTCCACCACCTCATCATGATCACGGCTGTAAACATGATAGCCTACCTGAAGATCCACCATCGCCAGGGGATCCAGTCGGGGGGGTGCAGCCTCCCCCTCTTGGCCATTCTCATTAACGGTTTTGACCTTGGCCTGGGCATCCTGCATCGGGGATGGTGGCATTGGCATCGCATCCTGCGGCATGCTGGCGGGCGGCGGCTCAGTGCCTGTTTCGGGGGTGAATTGCCCATCATCGGCGCCGTCATTGCTGTCGGCCTGCTCCTCCCTCTCCTCATCAGTGCCAGAATCGGGTTGGGTGCTGACGATGCCCAACCGTTGCGCCAAATCGCGTATCAGGGTGGCAAAATCACTTTGGCTGCTCAGGCGGCTTTGCAATTGGCCAGCCATTTGATAAACCAAACTGGCCAGCTGGGGGTTTTCCATCGCCAATCGCTGCATCAACGGTTGGTCGGCATCACCGCCATGCCAACGCATCCACAACAGGTCGGCCAAGGCCTGCGCCTGCTCCGCCGCGCTGGTATTCGCCGCATAGCCAGGCAGCGGGTGTGACCGCTGTTCAGCAGCCTTGGCGGTATAGCGTTCCGCAATCGCTCGCAGCTGGCTGGTGGCCATGCCAGGGTACAGTTTGGCGCCCAGTTCCAGGCAGCGTACCTGCTCCGCCGCGGCCAGCAGGCTGGCGGCATCCCCCTGTTTGGGTTGCAGGCGGCTGTGCAGTTTCGGGTCGTGAAAGCGACTAAGGCAAGCCACCGCATCACCGCTGGCGCGGGTTTGGGCGGATAGTGGCCGGGCGGTTGCGGCAGGGGCTAAGGCATGGTCTAAGGTGGCGGATTTGTTCGGTGCGCTTACGCCTACGCTTGCGTCTGCTGCTATTGGGGTGGGCGGCTGATTGCTAAGC
>VEQJ01000223.1 GCA_018883285.1 Alphaproteobacteria bacterium | reverse complement strand
GCATGGGGATGAGGATCGGGATGAGCATGGGGATGCGAGGGGTCGTGCGGGCTGGCCATAGCGGATCCAAAGGTTGGTCAAACAGAACTACAATGCCTCCAGCATGCGCCAATTTCACCCAAAAGCAAAGGGGATGTGGGGGGCAAGCCCGCCAAGAATCGGCAAGCCAGATACCTTGGTCGCCCACCATATCCCCCCTATTCACGGCAAAAAATGGTGGGTGCAACAAAAAACCGCCTCATCCCGCAATCAACAGTTGCCAAATGGTCAAAAACTTGCGACAACTATCAACCCGCTAGCATGGAGTTATATTATGGAAGTTATTCTGTTAAGCCGTATCGCCAAATTGGGGCAGATGGGCGAAATTGTATCGGTTAAGCCTGGCTTTGCCCGCAACTATCTGTTGCCGAAAAAACTGGCGTTGCGCGTTTCCGAAGCCAACAAAAAATTGTATGAATCGCAAAAGCAACAGCTGGCCGCTGTAGCGGATCAGCAGCGTCAGGATGCCGAAACCGCCGCCAAGAAATTGGAAGGGTTGGTTTGCACCATGTTGCGCCAGGCCGCCGACAGCGGCGCCCTATTTGGCTCTGTTTCCAAGCGTGACATTCAAAAAACCCTGGCGGAGCATGCTTTTGCTCTGAATGTTGAGCAAATTGAGCTAAGCAAGCCGATCAAATTGGTTGGCATCTATGAGGTGACCGTGCGGTTGCACCCCGATGTGGCGCGCACCATTACCCTGGTGGTGGCCAACTCTGCCGAACAGGCGGACGCCCTGCGCAACCCGCCCGCAGCCAAAACCAAGGCGGCGGCGGTGGCGGAATCACCAGCCGATGTTGAGGCGGACAACCCTGAGCAGGCGGCCTAAGGCCTTGCTTTATCAGCCGTTTGTATCCAATATGGCTGACAACAGGGCTATAACCAATTGGCTGCTCACTCGGTTATCCACTCGGTTATCTATGGGGCAAACCCCCTGCCCGCGAACATAAGGCTATCCTGAGATGGCAACTGGTGTTGCATCGCTATCCCCCGCCGAATCGGCCGCAACCCAGGAAGGCTTTGTCGCTATTCCCGCCGCGACCGGTGATAACAGCCAGCTGCCAATGTTGGCGAATGCGGGTTCTGGTCAGGGCTTTGCGGGCAGTTCCCTTGCCGCCCCCCGCCAATTGCCCTTTAATCTTGAGGCGGAACAGGCACTTCTGGCCACCATTTTGCTGAACAACGCCGCCTATGAACGGGTGATTGAATTTCTTGAGCCGGAATTTTTTGCCAGCGGGCTGCATGGCCGCATCTTTGCCGCGATTGGCAAGCTGTTGGAGCGGCAGCAGCTGGCCAGCCCCATCACCCTGAAACCCTTTTTTGAGCAGGATCCCGATATTGCCAGCGTTGGCGGCATCGGCTATCTCAGCGCGATTACCGGTGCGATGGTCAGCATCATCAACGCCACCGACTATGCCAAACTGATTCACGATCTGCACCTGCGGCGCCAGCTGATTGCCCTGGGGGAGGAGGTGGTGAACCGCGCCCATGAACAACTGATCGAACAGCCCGCCCGCACCCAAATTGAACAGGCGGAGCAGCAGTTGTACGATTTGGCCAGCACGGGGCAGATTGAGGGGGGGTTCCAGGCCTTTGACCAAGCCCTGGCCGAGGCGGTAAAGGCTGCCAACGCCGCCTTTGGCCGCCAGGGGCAGTTGCCGGGCATTTCCACCGGCTTTCACGATTTGGACAAATTGATGGGCGGGTTGCAAAAATCCGACTTGTTAATCGTGGCGGGACGGCCAGGGATGGGCAAAACCGCCTTTGCCACCAACATTGCCTTTTTCGCCGCCCAAAATTGCCGCCGCCAGCGTGATGATCAGGGGGTGGAACGGATTGTCGATGGCGCGGTGGTCGGCTTTTTCTCGTTAGAAATGTCGGCGCCGCAACTGGCCACCCGTATTTTGGCGGAGCAAACCGGCCTGTCGACCGAAAAAATCCGCAGGGGGGAGCTGAGTAAGGGCGATTTCGATCACATTGTGCAGGCCAGCCAGCGTTTGCACCAACTGCCCCTCTATATCGATGATACACCCGGCATGACGGTCAGCGCGCTGCGCACCCGCGCCCGCCGCCTGAAACGCCGTCACAACCTGTCGATGATCGTGATCGACTATCTGCAACTGATTCATCCCAACAGCACCAGTCGGCGGGAAAATCGGGTGCAGGAATTGTCGGAGATTACCCGCGGCCTGAAAACCCTGGCCAAAGAACTGGACGTGCCGGTTATCGCCCTGTCGCAACTGTCGCGGGCGGTTGAATCGCGCGATGACAAACGCCCCCAGCTGGCCGATTTGCGGGAGTCCGGATCGATTGAACAGGATGCCGATGCCGTGCTGTTTGTGTACCGTGAGGAGTATTATGAGGCGCGCAAGGAACCGTCGCCCAACGACAAATTGGCCTATGACGCCTGGCGCCAAAAATTTGAATCGGTGCAAAACCTGGCTGAAGTGATTTTGGCCAAGCACCGCCACGGCCCCACCGGCAAGGTGCAGCTGCACTTTGATGGCGCGGTCACCCGCTTTAGCGACTATCAGCCGAATGAACGCCTACCCGTTCCCGCCCCGTTTTAATAGACCGCCGATTGACGGAACAAGGGCAAAGAAATCGGTAGAGTTCTGGGCGGCAATGCGGCAAGCTGTTGGC
>VEQJ01000222.1 GCA_018883285.1 Alphaproteobacteria bacterium | reverse complement strand
GCTTGGCCATGCGTGTAAGTGATAAGATTGACGGAGGTACTGGCGATATCATCGCCGTCATTACCTGGTTGGCGTACCGCGGTATAGCCAGAATCGTTTTGGGCATGGCGCCCTGCCTGCCCCTGTTGACCAAACCAACCGCTGCCAAGCCAATCTTGGGTGCTGTTGCCGCTGTTGCTGGCAAGGTTGCTGGCGGTGCGTTGTTCATATTGAATGGCATTGGCATCAGCCAATTTTAGGCCAGATTCACCCAATAATTTTTGCAGATGCTGCGCGTCTTTATGCAACAAGTCATAAGTTTCTGGTCGTTCGATTGTCAGGATGGCGCGCACATGGTAATCGGCATCCACCTCCATCCGAATATCAATGCCGCCCAGCTCTACGGGATTCAGCTTGATGTGCATCTGGCTGGTTCCCTCATTTGCGCCCTTGCGGATAGCAAAGGTCACTTGCTGCGCCAAGGCGCCAGACTGTTGGGGATCAATCGCAACCTGGGCAACCTGTTTGGCACCATCAATAGTTTGAAGAATTGCGGGCGATTGCACCAGATTGGGTGTGGTAAGGGGGGCTGCGCCATCCTCTTTGCCAGAAAGGTCATGAGATTGATGTTGGGTGGCTAGATCGAAATCCTTGTTGAGGGAACTGTTGTCAAGGTCATGATCAGGGCTGGTTGTCACCACTTCCACCATGGTTTTGGCGGGGGCGGGTGCCAGAACGTCGGTATTGGTTGTAACATTCCCTGTAGATGGTTGCGCATCATTGGCCAGGGGGGTGGGCAATGGCTCTAACGGTTGTTGTATGGCAAGGTTTTGTTGCGTCGAGCTCTGTAAGCTAATGGTCGTATCGGGAAGCAGATTGGCATCCACCGTAGTCGTATTTTGTTTTGCCGTATCCTGCTGACCTAATATATCCATCTGCGCCAATGCATCATCAGCTTTGGTGAGAGGGTTGGGGGCGGGCAGTTGAGCAAAAGATGAAGCAGAATGATTGGCATTGGTGCTAAGCGGTTGACCAACGCCGTTGGCCTGCAAGACTTCCAAGTCAGTCAGGTTGGATGGGGAATTAATCAGTTGGACGGCTTGGTTGGTACTTTGCGGCGTGGTTTGCGGAGTAGGATTGGCTGGCAACGCTTCAGCGGCAACACTGTTGGGCATAACCTGGGGCAACAGCACGGGGGGATTTTGAATCGGTTGCGCGTTCAGGTCAGCTTGTTGGCCTAATGCATCCGCATCCTTATCTTTAGATGTCTTTGATTGCGCTGTTTCCTTATCGCCAGCGGTGGGGGTATCTTCAGCAATGATTTTTTCTTCTTGTTGATCTTGGCTTGCTTTTTTAGTGCCCTGGTCATTTTGGGGCGAATTAACAGGATTGCTGCTGGTGTCAGCCTTTTCCTTGATCAATTTTTCTGGGGGTTGTTTTTCTGGGGGCTGTTTTTGCCCTTGGATTTGTTTGGTCTGTTCTGGGCGGCTGGTTCGGGCAGCAATTTGTTGATTCATTAGTTCGCCAAACAGCTGGCCATTGCCCTGTTTGGTGGCGGCCTCTTGGCCACGGCCTTCACCGCGGTTGCCAGCGCCTATGGAATTCAGCAGTAGTGTGGTTACATCGTTCATGCTGGTTACGATGCAAACTTCAGGCCAATTTTTGCTGGCGCACTTCAGAAAAACAAAAATTCCCCCCATTATCCCTGTTTGGATTTTTTTTGCGCCAGCGAATACGGGAGTCTGCCAGAGGGGATTGCTTCTTTGCAGATGGGGTCTATAGTAAGGGGTATCGTGCAGGATGCGGCATTTGCCCACGGTTTTTTGCAGGGAAAAATTTATGATGGAATTGTCCGGGCTTATTAAACAGCTTAGGCTTTTGGCAAATGCGCAGCGTTTTCCGCTGTCCAGTGATGAGCATGCGGCTTATCGCGCTATCGTTTTGTGCGGCACTGGGCGGGCAACTATGAAAGATTTGCAGGAGGGGCAGCGCAGCCTGCAGGCCTTAACCACAATGCATGCCCTTCAACCTGCGGGCAGCTTAATGGAAATGATTGTTAGCAATCGTCAGCCTATTGCGGTTATCTTGGCTAAGGCCTGCTTGGCACAGGCCAGTAAGGATTTAACGGCCTCATTGGGCACGGGTGAGCAAAAATCTGATCAGAAGGCATTTTTTGCCCGGTTAAACATGATGACCGAGGATCCGGTAAATTTTTCCCTGTTGCAGGAGTTGCGCGGCTTCATTCTGGAAGATTTGATTGAGGATTCCAGTGGCTATCATACCGGTGCCTTTTGGCAAAAGGTTCGACGGTTGGCACCAACCCTGGTTGCTAGCCTGGATACCCTGGCCATGACCCATAAGGCACTAAACATTCCTGAGTCTGACATGATGCGGCATCATGTGGGGCAACCGCTATCCCCGCAATATATGGGGCAATCCGCTGCTTTTCGCTTGGCTTAATAGCCGCAAGCCTTTTGCTGTCAGGTCTTATCTGCCGCTTAAGCGGGGAGCACCCAATCACCTTATTGATCAGATGGTTGGGTCGCCAGCATAGAGGGGCGCCTGGCAAACAGCTGATACCATTGATTCAGTTGGGGGGCATCCTGGTGCCAATCTTCGTTGCTCATGCGAAAATTCAGATAGCCTAAGGCACAACCCAGGGCGATTTCACCAACATTGGGTGGCTGGTTCGGTGTTGCTATAC
>VEQJ01000221.1 GCA_018883285.1 Alphaproteobacteria bacterium | reverse complement strand
GAATAGGATCATCCACGGTGGCGGACAGTTTTTTAACCCGGGCGGTGACCTTATCCAACACCTGCACCACGGCGGCGGTATTGCTGCTGGGTCGTTCAATCGGGCTCATGATAGCGGGTGAGGGCGCGGGGGCGGCCGTCGTGCTAGGGGCGTTTGTCTGTGCCGATTTTGATTTGGCCGTTGATCCCGCCGTTGCCGCAGTCGCCCGTTGGGGTGATGGTGCCCACAGGGCAAAGGCCGTCAGAACAATAAGGCCGATGGCAACTAAGATTTTCCTTCGCATGGCGGTTTATTCACCCGCTGGCACATCGGCGGGTGAGTCCTCAGCCGGCAGATCCATTTTTAACCCAGGTTTGGGCAATGCATTTTTGGCTTTGGTGCTGGTAGAGGGCTTTGCATCCTGACCGCTATCCTTTGGCTTGGTAAAGATATATTCGCCAAGGGCTTGCACCAAATCAAAGGGCGGTTGGGTGTAATTGATGCTGCCACCTGGCGCAATCATTTCATCACTGCCCCCCGGGACAATCGAAACATAGCGGCCGCCCAACAACCCCTCACTGGAAATTTGCGCCACGCTGTCTTTTGGCAATTGGATGGCGGGGTTGGCGATATGAATCACCGCCTGGGCAAAAAAGGTGGCGGGATCCAGCTTTAGGGAACTGATGGTGCCCACCTTAATACCCGCCAGCTGAACATCGCTGCCCACACTTAGGCCATCGACCCGTTCGAAACGGGCATTTACGCTGTAGCCCCCGCCATCCAGGCCGCCGTGGGTGCGATTTTGCAGATAGACCAGAAAAAACCCTGCGACAATCAAAACCCCAAAGCCCAACAGGGTTTCAACCAGATTATGACGACTGGTAACAGCCATGGGGGCACTCCTTTTTAAAAAACATGATGATTGCACAGAAAAGCAACGCGGTTTCCAACATCACCATCAGTTGCCCAGGAATGCAAGAGGGGTCATGCAAATAGGCGGGGCGGTTGGTACTTGGCGTGAAGGGGCGGTAGGCAAAGGAAAGGCGGCGGCTGGCCATTATTCAGGCGGCTGCCAGGCTTGGTAATCGCCAATCGCCTTCGGGCGACGCCCCCCGCGCAGCACATGACCCAGCGGGCGCCAGGCCAATTTGGTGCCAGTCAAATTCGGTTGATGCGGCTTAATCCATGCTGGTTTTGGCTGATGGGCGGCGGATTCTGGCGGGGTATCGACCACATGATGCAGCCATCCATGCCATTCGGGCGGAACCTTGCTGGCCTCTGGTTGGCCACGAAAAATCATCCACCGCTTGGCGCGGCGGTTGGTGGGCGCGGTTTTTTCGGTGTAATAGCGATTGCCATAGGGGTCGGTACCCACCCTGCGCCCATAAAGCCAGGTGTAAATTCTGGTGCCAAGGGTCATGGTATATGTTGCTCCGCAATATTGCCAAGTTGCCGAAGCCCCCCGTCAATCTTAAACTTTAACCATAAGCCAAGAGGAAAAGGGGAAGCCTCCTTCCCCACTGGCTTAGCCAAATTATGGAGCCGTTGCAACATGTCCGTGCAAGAAATGATTGATCTGCCCGCCCTGGTTCGGGCGCGTGGACTGGAACTGCCCCCCCCACCGGGCAGCGTGGCCACCTATGCCCCCTTTGTGCGATCGGGCAATATGTTGCTGATGTCCGGGCAGATTCCCTTTTGTGAGGGGCGGGTATGCTACACCGGCCATGTCGGGCGTGATGTGTCGGTGATCGATGGCGCAAAGGCTGCCCAGCTATGCCTGCTGAACATTTTGGCGCATGTAGCGGTCGCGTTGCAACAAACGCCAACCCCCGTGTTGCGCTGTTTGAAACTGGGCGGTTTTATTCAGGCTACTGCCAGCTTTACTGACCATGCTAAGGTGATGAACGGCGCATCCGACCTGATGGTGGATGTGTTGGGGGAGCATGGCCGCCATGCGCGTTCGACTATTGGTGTGGCCAGCCTGCCGCTGAATGCAGCGGTGGAGATTGATGCGCTGTTTGCGTTGGAGTAGTGGTGCTGGCCTAGTCCGCTAGCAGCCAGGCCGCCATGCTGTTAACCGAGCTATGGGTAAAATCGGGCGCGGTTTGAGCCAACGCTTCTTGGCTGTTGCAGCCCCAGGTGACGGCACAGGTGGCCACCCCCGCCGATTTGCCCATTTGCATGTCATAAATGCTGTCGCCAATCATCATACAGTCGTTGGCCGCCACCCCCAGCTGCTCTATCAGGCTGAACAGCATGTCGGGGGCGGGTTTGGAATTGACCACATCATCGCCGCCGCGGCGCGCCTCAAACAATTCGTTCCAGCCATAACGGTTCATTAGGTCGGCCAGCGGGGCAGAGGGTTTGGCGGTGGCAATGGCCAGGCGATACCCCTTAGCCTTTAAGGCGGGAAGCAGATCATTCACCCCCGCAAAGGGCGCATGCTGAAACTGACCATGGGTGGCATAATGGTGACGATAGCAGGCCACCAACCGTGTCATCGTATCGGCATCCAAATCGGGCAGGGCGCGCGCCAACGCAACCGGGGCGGGCAGGCCGATATTGCCCGCAATCACCTCAAGCGGTAGTGGCGGCAGGCCAAATTCGTCTAGGGCTTTCAGCACGGACGACGTAATCGCCTCACGGCTGTCAACCAGGGTGCCGTCAAAATCAAACATTAGAACGGGGGGGATGGGGCGGCGATATTC
>VEQJ01000220.1 GCA_018883285.1 Alphaproteobacteria bacterium | reverse complement strand
CTGCGCCGCCAATCCCAATTTCCGTGCATCCCGCTTTTCCATCCCTCCTTATACCATCTCCCCACCCAAACGTCATCCTTTTTCTTAGAATGTTAATAATGCAAAAAATTACAAACAAATGATGTCTTTTTCTGATGGAGAGGTGCTGCAGAATAATTTTCAAGATTTTTCTGGTAAGGTGTCCATGATACCGCCATTATTTGTTGCAGCGTCAATGGATAATCTTAATTTTTCTGGCATTAGTTCTGGGTTAAATCGTCACAGTAAAATTGTGGTGCCATCTTCATCTACAGCGAATGTTGGCAATGGTTTTATGGCGGCTTCTCGTAGTAATATTATTGTAGGAGAAAACGCCAGTTTAGAGATTGCTTCAATGGTTTGGGTATGCGCGGGTGCCAAGATCTTGGTGCCAGATAGCAAAAAGATCCATATTGGCGCTGGATCTATTGTGGCGCCTGGTGCCACTGCATCGGTTGATGTTCCAGATAATACTATCGTTATAAATCACAATGAGTTCAGGCCTATTAGGCAAGAAAATTCTGATTTTCCAAATGATTGGCTAAATACAGAGTGGAGAGATGAGATGGGTCTGCAGTTTGATAGGTCATTAGGCCGAATATAGAATTTTTAGCTGAAAGACATAAAATGAAAAAAAACTTGCAATTCATTCCGACCTCCGTTGGGAATGTTTCCTCCATATTGGTGACACCAGATGGCCAAGAAGCGCAAAAAATTGTGGTTTTTGCCCATGGTTATAGCGTAAATGCTCAAGCGGTAGAATGGGGCGGAAATCATCTGGCGGTGGCAAAAAAAATGGCAGCTGAGGGCGTTGCTAGCTTGCTTTTTGCGTTTCCAGGTTGTGCCGAAAGTGATGGAGACTGGAAAGATTCATCTCCCAACCAAAGAATTGCCGCGCTGCATGATGTTTTGAATTGGGTTAATCCACAATTTGAGCACATGGGGCTTTTTGGGATGAGCATGGGTGGGGCAGTTTCCATTATCGTTGCGAGTGAGCGTTCCGATGTGGATTTTCTGGTAACATTGAACAGTGTTCCGACATTTGATTTGAATGCTCCATCAGCCCACTGGCACCCTAAAGAGCCTGACGCGCAAGATTTGGAAGCTCCAGGAGCAGTATTTTTCACCGATCGCCCTGGTCCAACTGCGGTTGCAGATGCTTATCAACAATTGACGATACCTAAGCTGCGCATTCAGGGCACGGCAGATTTGCCATTTTTTGAAACAGAGTTTTCAAAATTTTATGAACAGGCACCAGAACCCAAAACATTTGTTTCTATCGAGGGCGGTGATCACTGTTTAACGCGAACCGAATGGCGCGATCAGATGATTCAGCATGCATCGCAATGGATTGTTCAAAACAAATTCAAAATAAATAATCAGAACAAAAATGCAGCTTAAAAATATCGTTTGTATTGGTGACAGCAACACTTATGGTTATGGTCATGGGGAGATTTTTGGAGGATGGCCTAAAGATCTTGGTGGCTTTTTGGAGCAGCAAGGCTTTCAGATCGATGGCATCTTTAACCTGGGGATTGGTGGTAACAAAACCGCCGAGGTGACCCATCGGTTGGGGGAGGCTCTGATACGATTCCCTGAGTTGTTGATCGTTGCGGTCGGTGTCAATGATGCCCGCAGTTGGGTGGATGCGCCTGGCCTGCGTCCCGAAACCTCTGAGGAAGGGTATAAGCTGGACGCGGCACGGTTGGTTGCGGCGGCAAAAAAAATCTGTCCGCGTGTGTTGGTGTTAATCCCCTTTGAGGTGGATGAGCAAAAAATTGCGGAGACAGTTTTGGATGGCGGACGGTATGGGGAGGCCATGGTTTACCGCTATTCGCGTATCCTGATTGAGGCCTGCCAGGCGGCGGATGTCCCCTATCTTGATTTGTATACGGAGCTGCCCAAAGCGGTTGATCCCAAAAGAGTTTCGGATTTGTTGTGGGATGGTCTGCACCCTGATGCGGAGGGGCACAAAGCGATTGCCCAGCTGGTGGCGGCGCGTGTAGTTCAGCTATTTTCTATCTAACAACTGTCAAGACAATTAGCGCAGGCGAAAAACTCAACGCGATCTCTCGTTGACCCATGGAATAGTCTTCGATAAGGATAGGGGTATCGGTTATGCGGCCTTAGGGGCAGGTCATAATCGTTTCGCCTCTTTTTTTTTCTAAGGATTTCCTATGTCATCTGCTGCCCAAGGCGCACAGCCGCACCGCAACCGTTTCAGCAAAATTCTGGCCACGCTGGGGCCGGCTAGCGGCACGGCGAAGGTGATTGAGCAGCTGGCGCGGGCGGGGGCGGATGTCTTTCGCCTGAACTTTAGCCATGGCAGCCATGAGGATCATAGGGCGCGCCTGGATATCATTCGCGCGGTGGAGCAAAAGATTCAGCGGCCAATTGGCGTTCTGCTGGATCTGCAGGGGCCAAAGCTGCGGGTTGCGACTTTTAAGAATGGCAAAATCGCCCTGACGGTGGGGCAGAAGTTCCGCCTGCACCTGAACCCGGTTGAGGGGGATGAGCAGGGGGTGACGCTGCCGCACCCCGAAGTGTTTGCGGTGATGAAACCAGGGTTAGAGCTGTTGTTGGACGATGGTAAGGTACGGCTGATGGTTGAGGCGCACGGCGCGGACTATGCCGATACGGTGGTAACGGCGGGCAGCGAGCTGTCGAACCG
>VEQJ01000015.1 GCA_018883285.1 Alphaproteobacteria bacterium | reverse complement strand
CTGTAATCCGTGGGGCTAAGATGGCTGCCAATAGCCAAAACCTCCTCATATTTCAACAAATCGCTGGGGGCACCGATGCGGGTACGAAACCCACCCAATCCCCAGGATGGGGCGCTGACCTGAAACATCATGCTGTTCCACTCATAATCCCCGCTGCCGCCATCGCTCCAGGCCAGGGCACTGATGTGAAAGCATTTCTGGCGAATCTTGTCGGCGGTTAAACCGACCAGATAGTCCCCGCCATAGGCGCGATAGAATTGGCGGTTGACAATGTTGGTGGGCATCACCGACGTCAACACCTCGCTGCCACTGCTTAATCTTATCGCCTGCCAACTGCTGGGCGCCCCGCTATAGGCTGTATCCAGGGGCGACACCAATTTGGCGGCGGGCGTGCTGGCAAAAGCCGTATCATTTTGCGGCGCATAGTAATTTAGCCCGCTGTTAAAGCTGTAATACAGGCTAAGGGTGGTTAAACTGCCGCTGGCCTGCACCGCAAAGGGCTTTTGGTAAATCAGATTGCCACCACCCAATTGCAGGGGGTAACCATTAATCACCGTCCCCGATCCGCTGAACAGCTGGCTACCGCCCAGGGCTTTCCAGCCAAACACATTGTTATAGACCAGCTTTAACGCGCTGATGGTGCGCAACCGTTCCTGGGCATAAAAGGCCTCGTCATTGACCATGCCCGCCCCACCGAATCGACCCGTGTTTTGATACAGATTAATCGCGGGCGGGTTGCTGGGTGCGCCGATCGCCAACAACTGTGCCTGGGCATTGTTGGTTGCTGCCACCAGCACGGGAACCAGGCTTGCCCGCAACCGCAATTCAGCGGGCAGGTTGGCCGCCGCATAGGGGTCAACGATGGTCACCGCATCACTGCCCTGTTCGGCCGCCAAATCCAACCAAGCTCGATCGGGATTCTCCCCACGGGTGGCGGCCTCTTGATGACCTGCCAGCGTTTGGGTGATCAATGTCGGATGAACCGTCGCCATTACTTCCATTCCTCATGTCAAAGAAAAAGGGCACTTCCGCCGCAGCCGAAACGCCCCTTTTGTGAAAACTTGCCGCCCTTATCCCCCGATAACGGGCGCCTACGCCGATTCCAAATCAATCTGCCGTGGGCTGGCCCATCCGCTGGGAATGGTAACCGCAATCACCTGCCGCAATTTGTCATCAGCGGTCAGATCCATCAGTTCCAACTGAACCGTCGTCTTCTTCTCATTCACCAAGGCCGTCAGGTTGCGGCGTTCGGGAAACTGATTGGCCAGCAAATAGGCATTTTGATCATCGGGTCCATTGACTAACGTGACCTTTCGCACCAAATCAATGGCACTCAGATCGGTTGGATACAGCAGGCCACTGGGGGCAATTTGGTCTGAAAAATCATCATACACCACCCCGCCGACCGTAACCTCCTGCCGACCAGGGCTGGGTTGATAGCCTGCATCGACATAGGGATCGGCCACATAGCTGCCCACACCGGATGCAGGCTGGCCAGCGGCCGCCCCCGTACCAACACTGCAGGCTATCGTCACTTCTGCCCATCGTTCGCCGTTGTCCCCGTCGCTGTAGAACCTAAGCGCTACCACCTTGCCCGTCACGCTGCCACCGGGCAGGCGGGCATCACTGATGGTGACACTGTGATCCAAGGTAACCGCCTGCAATTCTGACCAGGCCGCCCTTACCGTCACCCGCACCGCCCGCGCCGATTTTGCCAGGGTTACCCGTGCCCGCTCGATCGCATGATGCACCGCCTGACGGCCACGATTGGTGCTAAAAAAGCTGGCACGCCACCCCGCCCCCAGCGCGCTACCATCAACAGCCAATTGCTGCCAACGGTTGGCGGCTTGGTCATTGCCAAAGCTGGCATCGGCGGTATGCGCCAACAGGCATTGATAAACAAACTCCCCATGCCGCACCTTTTGGCCAACGCTATAGCCCTGACCCGCCTGCCACAGCGGGGTCACGGTATCCAACAACACTTCTTGCAGGATGACGGTCATCTCCTCAACCTGCCCACCATTGGGCACCAGGCTCTGCACCCCATGCACCAGGCTAAAGCTTAATTCCTCACGCCGATGCTGGCGATAGCGCCAACGCAGCGCCAGTTTCGCCTTAAACCACCAACGCTTTACAAACACCTCGCGGCTATCGCCACCGGGATTGCTGACCCCCAGGGGATAGGGGTACTCATCGACCGCCACTTGCACGGGCACGCTGACGGTTGGATAGCTGTTGGCGGGCGGGGTGTATTCGATCAGGCTGGCTTCCTCAACCTGATACCCCGATTGACCATTGATCAGTTTTGATGCGGCGGGCCAACGTGCCGCCAAATCCGCCCCGCTCAGGCTGTTGACCAGCTGCCCTGGAAAGGCACGCTCCACCCGTTTGGTAATGTTGGCAATCCCATTGGCGCGCTGCACCCATTCCGCCACCACGGTCATCTTGACCGCGCTTAACGGCGGGCTGATTATCTCCAGCTTTAGGCTATCCTGAAAAAACTGCCCACTCAGCGTCAGGCTTTGTGATCCGGCAAACAGCCCGCTCAGGGCAACCGTGCCCTGAATCTTGTCCCAATAATACACCGCTTCGCGTGCCAACAACCCCTGGGCGGGATCCTCACGTCGGCTGGGGATCACAAACAAATCGTCCCAATAGGGCGCAACCTTTAGGCTGTTGTGCAACTGTTGCAACAGCTGTACCGACTGATTGGGCAGCGCGGTCAGCGTTACCGTGGCCAACCGATCCCCTGCCAGCATCGCTACCCCCACCACTTGCCCCGCAAACAACAGCTGCACCGCCGCTTGCCCCGCGGCTTGATAGCTTAAAAAGGCGCGGGTTTTGCGACCAGGCGCCAACAACCCTTGGCCAGGATTGTTGATCAGCAGTTTCAGCTCGGCGGCCTGCCCCTCCTGCTGCTGCAAATCCACGCGCAACAGTTGGGCATCTTCCCGCGCATGAATGGCCGCATTCCACAGCTCATTGGCATTGACCCAGGCAAAATACAACATCACTAAATTTCCGATAATTCTAAGCGCCAATTGGCTTGGGGGCGTTGCCCGCGCGCGGCTTCCTTGGCCATCAGCCGCCAATCAACCACCCGCATGGTAAGGCTGGGGCGATAGATGATGGTGGCGGTGCCGCTGAAACTGTTCAGGGTCAGCACTTGACCGACCAGGCTGCTAATCCCGATTGCACTGCCGTTGCTATCAACCGCATACAAACTGCCCGCGACGGGCACTTTGGCCAGGGTTTTGCTGGTGCTGCCACTCAGCTGTTCGGTCAGCGGCAGGATGCATCCAACCACCACCGTCATGCCTGGCCACAACCCACCAAAGGCGGGCGGCAAAGCGCCATTTCCCGTGATAACGCTGTCAAACTTTTGCCAACCGTTCCAACTGGTATCTTGCAGACTGCCGTTAACCGAACGCCGCACGCTTTCCTGCACAACAGGCCGCAACTCTTGCTCAACCTGGTTCAGGTGAAAGGGCGGGAAGCCGGCCATCGCCAATGTCAAAATCGTATCGCTCATCACGCTACCCGTTTTACCTTAAAGAAACTGGCCACCCGCAGGGCGGCTGCCAGCGACTGATCGCCATCACGGCCGTACAAGGCCTTCACCGCCTGCAGCACCGCCTGCCGCAGCACGGCGGGCACGTCATTGGCGGTTGCGCCATAGCCGGCGGTAAAGTCAATTTCCAGGCCGCGTGCGCTCTGCCCAATAACGGGCAAGCTGGCACCGCTGGTCATCACCACACGCCCAGGCGTCGCCGCCCCATCCACCACAAAATTGCTGGCGGGAATGGTCGCCGCCAGCCCTGCCGCGCTGTAAACCCTGATGGCCAACACGGCCTGCAACGGCGGCTTGGGCAATTGAATCTCAACCAGGCCACCAACCGCACCAACAGCGGCCAACAGCCCAACATTGTCCCGCAACCCGCCATGGACGATGGTCTCTTGCGGCCAAGTGTCCAGGGTTAATCGCCAGCTTTGGCTAATCAACACCCGTCCACAATACTGCTCCACCGCTTGGCGGGCGGCGGTAATCAGATTGCTGATAAGGCTGTCTTCGGCCGAATCCAACACGCCCAAATAGGCTTTTGCCTCATTCAACCCCACCGGCTCGACCGCGGGGGGGGTCAGCAACATCAGTCCTTGTGTCACGATTTTTTTATCCTTATAAAAAAAGGGGGCGGCCAGATCGCTCTGCCCACCCCCCATCAATGCCAAACCAGCTTTATTAGAGCGTTTTCGTTAAGAAAAATGCTCTAGGATGGGGCAACAATCGGGTGCCCCTTAATCGCCACCGATGACACAATCGTGCCGGTGGCATGGGTACCAACAAAGACTGCCCGCACCGTGCTAAAGCGGTTGGGGCCCACATAGCCAATGCGATAGGCTTTTCTTTCGTCACTGGCATTGCTGGTAATCGCCTTAAACACCCCTGTGCTGGTGTTCAGGATTAACCCATCGCGCAGGATGACCTGGTTGGGGTCGGTAACAGGGGTCAGGTCGCTACCATCGCTGGCGTTACCATGCAACAGTACCAGGTCGATTCGGTTGGTGGCGCTAAAGGCTATGCCGCCTGTACCCACCAGCGCCAGGTGACTAACGCTGTCATAGCCCTGGCGATCGGTTCGAACCGCGGTTACGGTTGCGGTGGTCAGTTGGGGGAACAACGCCAATTCAGGCGCAATGTTGTTCAATAAATCTCTCATCAGAGTTTCCTTTTTTCAAAAATGGATCAAATACAGCAATGGCCGCTGATCATCTCGATGGGTATGGTTCCCATTGGATAACCAACGGCCATCACAGGGGTTAGGCAGCGAATTGCAGCAGTTTGATTGCCTCAAAATTCACCACATCCCCGCCGGTGCGCTTGGTGGTGTAGAAGATTACAAACGGCTTGGCGCTATAGGGATCCCGCAACAGGCGGATACCAACACGATCCACCACCATATAGCCACGCTTAAAGTTCCCAAAAGCAACCGATAGGTTGCCGGTGGCCTTGGATGGCATATCTTCGGCCAAATAGACGGGATAACCCAGCAGGCTGGTGGGGGTAGCCCCCAGGCCTGGTTGCCAAATATATTGGCCAGTGCTGTCCTTAAACTTGCGAATATCCGCCAACAGGGTGCGGTTCATCAACCATACCGATTCATTCAGATAGCTGCTTTTCAGGCGTGCCATCAGATCCAACAGGCTATCGGCGGGGGCGCTAGCCGCCCAGGCGCCATTAACGCCGGTTTTGACCTGCTCAATCTGACCCCATGCTGTCCCATTGGAATAGGTCAAAAAGCCGCGCGGCTGATTAACCCCTGAACCGTTCACAAAGGCGGTGTTTTCCAAACGGGCAAATTTGTCGGCAATTTCACCGGCCAAATACTCCTCAATATTGAAACTGGAATCATCCAACAACCGTTGTGATGCCCGTGGGGCGGCCGACATTTCCTGCACCGGAATGCGGATTTTGTTCAAGGTTGGGCTCATGGTCTCGTTACGCACTTGCGCTTCAGTGACCCAGCTGGCCTCGGTATCGGCGGCACTGACCAACACCTCAAAGGCATCATTGCCGATGTTCACCACATTGGCGACTTGCCGAATAGGGCTGGTATCAAAAATGGTGTGAATCATAAAATCGGCCAGTTGGGCGGGCACGCTATAGCCCCCATCGGCTTCGCTTTGGGTGCTCATCGCCTTGCTTTCAAAGGCCTGCAAGGATTGCTCAACCCCCTTGCGCAGATAGCCGGAAAAAGCGGTTTTGTGCTCGCTATCCACCATCACGCTGCCACGCTCAAGGCTAGCGGGGGTGCGTTTGCGACTCAGGGTCAACTGCTCCACCCGATCCTGATATTGGGTCAGCTTGCCGTTCAGCCGTTCGACCGCCTCAACGGTCAGCACGTCGGCCGATCCCTTACGCTCAATCTCGTTCAGGCGGCGATCGTTTAGGTGTTTGAATTCACCGAACGATCGGTTCAGATCGTCCACCGCCACCGTCACTTCGGCCAATGGACTGCCAGTATGTAAAATGCTCATGAAAATATCCTTGTCATAGCTAAAAGTTGGTTGGGGTTAGGATGCGCTCAACGCTGCCGCCGCCTGCCGCAAACGCGCGGCCAGTTGGCGATAATCGTTGGCATCCATCACCGCATCCCGCGGCGTGCCGGTTGGGCTTTTCAGTCCCAGCCAGCCATGGTTGGTCAGCGCGACCGCTTGGCGACGGCTGAATCCTGCTTCACGCAGAAATTTTTCGAATTGACGGGGGCTTTGCATGGCATGGGCAATCGCACTGATCGCCTCAGGGTTAGACGCTAAAGCCTCCCCCGCTGCTGCCTCCAACATTGCTGCCTCCCCCTTTACCACGGTGACGCGGGCGGCTTGGTTGGCGGCAAAGGTGACCAGGGATATTTCCCACAACGACACCTCCAACAAATGGCGCACGCCCGTCTGGCGATCCCGCACCGCTTTGGCCACCTCATAACCGATGCTCAGCCCATCAATCGCGCCGGATTTCAGCAGCACATAGGCCTCTTGCGCTTTGGGCAGCTCCATCAGCAATTGCCCGCGCACATACAACCCCTGGTGATCCTCGCGCAGCTCTTGCCACACGCCGATGACCTGAGTTGGGTCATGTTGCCACAGCAATTTCGGCGGATTTTGATCCACCCGCGCCCGAATCAGGCTTTTGCGAAAGGCTCCTGGCATCACCTGATCCTGCTGCCGATCGGTCAGGGCGAAAATGCTGGCATAGCCCTCAAAATTGCCCAGCTCACCGACCGATTTGGTCTCAAGCGAAAAACATCCATGCAACAACGGCTTCATTCATACCTCTTCATGAAAAATTGTTTGTTTAAAAAAAAGACCGTGCACCAGCGCGCGCGATAACCCAACATGGCCACGCCCGCCCTATCCAATTTACAAATGGCATCCTTGGCCGCTTAGGGGATTACCCCTGCCCTACAGAATCCGTGAAGCCATCACCTCTGGTGCCAGCCCCCTTACCATGATGGCCATAGCCCGCCGCCCCGCTCTAGGTCAGCAGCCGCTGCTTTGTCGCGCTAAGATTTGTTTCAGACCTTTTATGCAGGTGGAATCACTAGCTCATAAGCAATCAATATATTTTTACCAAAGTTAATTTTTTCTTTAGCGCGGACAATCGAACCTGGAAGGAATTGCCAAATTTCAGATTCAGGATTGTAACGATCAGTTGGCAAAAGTTTATACAAGTCGTCTCCCAAAGGTATAGCCTGAGTTCCACGAAGAGTCGGTGTTCCCTCTTCTAAGAGCTCAACAAAAACTTTTACGGTTTCTTGATTTTCCATTTTGCTATCCTTTATTTATTGGTTTGGTATAAAATCCGCAGAATTTTCGCTAACTTGCAAAACTTCTTTGGTTGCATCATCAACCACCACAAAACGGTTGGTACCAGGCATTTGATAGCGCGTGGCTGTGTTTTCTGGGTTAACTTTATTGGGCGCAGGAAATTTTTCCCCTTTTTTGATAGTATTGGTAATTTGTTCAGGTGTCCAGTCACGACTTTCCAACTGATTTTCCCATCTTTCCTTGCTTTTATAAGTCCCCAACGTCCAATTTTTGGCGGCTCGTGATCTTGCCCATGCAACCCATGCGGCTCGAATGGCCGCAATCCCACCACGAATAGCTTGACCAACAGGAATTAGGGCTATCGCATCTTCAAAAGGATACACAGGTTCAACGCGACCATCATCCAATTGTGAGGTATCTGCAGCGGGGTCAGGTTTGTTGTCAGCAGCACCAGGATCGCTACCACTGCCGGGGTCACCCTCACCAGAATCACTCTCGCCATCATCGCCGCTCGTCCACTGCCCGCCATCGGGATTGCCCGCAGGCACCCGCGGTTGATCGGGGCTGTATTTGACGGGTGACCAGAATTTTGATTCACCGCCCCCAACGCCCATCCCCTTACCATGATGGCCATAGCCCGCCGCCTGCCGTTTCTCATCATTGGTCAGGAAAGTTGCCTTGTTCAGCTTGTCCCACAGCTGTTCCCGACGCAGCGATAGGGCGCTGATGCCATCGGGGTCATAGTCCAGCCGCAGTCCATCCGCTGCCGCCCCGCCCTGCTGAATCAACCAGTTGTTCAGCCCATCGCGCAGCTGGTGCACCATCGGCAGAATGGTTTGTTCCCACAGAGCCAGCCGCGCTTCACGCTGGTTGTTATAAGTGTTGTCGCCAGGAATCCCCAACAGCATCGGGGGATAGCCAAAGGCCAGGGCGATTTCACGCGCGGCCGCATGACGGGCACTTAAATAGTCCAAATCGCGGGGGTTCAGCATCATATCGACCCATTGCAACCCCCCCTCCAACAACATCGGACGGCCAGCGTTGGTGGGGCCGCTGTATTGCTCATCCAACTGGCTTTTTAGCCGTTCAAACTGATCCTCGCTCAGGCTGGCATCCCCATCCTTATTCATCTGCACCACCAGCGCGCCGCTGGGGCGGGCGCCATTTTGCATCAGCGCCTGATTCCATTTCGATGCCTCATTATGCTGATCAATCGCATAGGCCGCCGCCTCCATCGGGCTCAGGCCGTACCAATCGTCCAGCGGGTGAAAATTCTTCAAATGCAGAATGGGGGAGTTGCCGTTGGCAACATCGGCCGCCCAACGATAAACCTGGCTATTGACTCGATATTCATAGGCTTCGGGCAGGCCATAGCGGCCGGGCACCACCGTCATGCGATCGGGGCGCAGCACCCACAGCTCACGCGGCCATTGGCCAGGTTCCCCAACCGCTTCGATATAGGCATTGCCCGCGATCATCAGGTCGCTGTACAGAATTTCTAGCCAGCTGGCCTGCCCCTGGGCGGGGTTCGGCTTGGTCAACAGGGTCAGCAGGGGGTGTTCGGTCAACTCCTGCTGGCGATCGTACAACAGCCATGGCACGCTGGCCGCGCCCTGGGCAATTTCCTTAATACAGCGAAAGGCGATGACGTTGCGGCGATAGCCCTCCTCCGCCAGCATGTCATAGCGGCGTGGCGTCCATCGCGGCTGGCCAAGCTGGCCATAGACCATCAAATGACCCGCCCGACTGGCCTTGCTGCCCATGGGTTTAATAGCGGCCATCGCCGCCGTCATCGCGTTGTTCCGACCCGACACGCGTCGTTGAATCCAATTTTTCATCCTAAACCGTCCTTATCTCAAAATTGCGTTGTTTTTGTCGTTGCAGACTTCGTATCGCCCATACCAAGGCATCCACGCGATCCATCCCCAACCGATTGGGCACCCCCCGTTGGCAGGCGCGCATTTGCGCCTCCAACTGGGGCAGGCGGCCAACATGTTTGACCCGCCCCTGGGCATACAGCATCGCCACCGGCTCTGCCCGCGCCCATTTGTCTTGACCCGCTCTAACCGGCGTAATCACCGCATCCAAATCGGCCTGATTCAGACTTTGCAGCAGCCAATCGCCGCCCTGATTTATCTCAACCACCAGCTGATCAATCTTATGCAGCGCGATTAAGGCCGCCACCCGCTTGCCAATTGCCGTCGGCGACAGCCGCTCGCTGGCATCTTGCAGGACATAGCAAATCCCATCATCCGCTATCCCCGCCACCACCATCCCTGTTTCGGCACTGTTGGCATGGTTACTGACCGCTGGATCAATCGCCAACAGAACTTTGCTCAGCGCGGGTGCACGCGGCACATTGGCCTCGGCCAGCAATCGCGCCGGCCACAACGTATCGGGCACATCGCTCAGCAATTCCCCCTCCAACTCTTGGGCAGCCAACCAAGTGCCGCTATAGCTGGCCTCCAATTCCTGCAAAAATCCTTTGGCCAAATTGGCGCGGTTATCGGCGGTGCGCCCCTTGGTCAGCACCACATCCGACCGCCCTATCAGCTGTTCAATCAGCGGCACCGGTTGGGGCGTGGTGGTCACCACCACTTGCGGCCGTTGACCCAATCGCAGGCCGAACATCAACTGATCCCATGCCGCTGGCTTTGACCATTTGGCCAGCTCATCGCACCAGGCCGCATCGAATTGTGCGCCGCGCAGGCTGTCTGGCTCCTCAGCGCCAAAACATTGCGCCACCGCCCCATTCTCCCAGGTTAATTGCCGTTTCGATGGCTCGTAATGCGGTCTTGCCCAGGGTGGGCAGCAGGCCAACAGCCCACTTACCCCCTCCACCATCACCATCCGCGCTTCATGCTGGGTGGCGGCGACCAGGGCGATTCGGCGCACCTTACCGCTTTGCACTTGCCAACTTATCCATTCGGCGCCGGTTCGGGTTTTGCCCCAACCGCGCCCCGCCATGATCAGCCACACCCGCCCGTCATTGGGCGGGGCAAGCTGCTCTGGCCGCGCCCACAGCGCCCAGCTGTGGTACAGCCGTTCAACCTCACGATCGCTTAGCCTTGCCAACAGTTTTGCGCGCTGGCTTTTCCCCTGACAACTCAGCCAGGTGATGGGCGAGCAGTTCGCGAAGTTCGTCGGCGCTATAGGCACGGGTGGCTCGGGATTTTTTGCCGCCATCGGGCTTTTCCTCCTTGGTTTTGCCTGTGGCCGTCGCCGCCTGTTCGGTGTGTTTTACCAACATGGTGATAACCTTTAGTCGTTGCTCTAGGGTTGGATAAATCGCCGCTACCTCACCCGCCTTGTCACCCGAAACCATCGGCTCGCCCTTGGCCACCGCCAACAACAGGCTGTTCAACTCAGCCAACAGCTGGTTACGGCTCTTGGCGCGACCAGTCTTGGTTGCTACAATGCTGCCACCATCGGCTTTTGCTGCTGTTGCTTTTTTGGGTTTGGCCTTGCCACTGGCTTTTGGTTTGGTGACGGTTTTGGCTGATTGGGTGGGGCTGGCATCGGTTAATTTTTTGCCAGTCATCATCAATCGTTCTCGTCCATCGTCGTTACATTTTTTCTCAGCTTATAGACAAACCATGCCAAATTTTGTAAAAGGCGTAAAGCGATGTATCCGTTTTGGATACCGTTTTGCCAGGATAGGTTGACCGCCTTGGGTTACCCGCCCAGGGCTATCGCCACAACACCAACACCCACACCACCGCACTGGTCAGCAGGCTAAGCAGCACGATCGCCGCGCCAATATCCTTAATTTTTTTGGTTTGCGGATGAATGTCGGTGGAAATGCGGTCGCACAGCTCCTCCAACCCAGTATTGACCAGCTCCGCCAGAATAACGGCCAGCACGCTACCGATCAGCAGCGCCCGTTCCACCCCACTCTGACCAAGCCAAAGCGCCAACGGGATGGCCACCGCCGCCACCGCCACCTCTAGGCGCAGGGCGATTTCTGTTCTATAGGCGGCTTGCAGACCATGGCAGGCAAACACCAGGGCGCTAAGGATTTTGGCCGCTAAGGCTTTGCCCCCATAACGTTGGCTAGCCAAGCCGATTACCCATCCTGACGGCGCAAAAAGGCGGGTATTTCCAGATCTTTAGAGCTGGGGACGCTGGCATTGGCGCTGCCGCTGCTACCAGCCTGCTCCGCGCCACCATGCGATCCTTGTTGACCACCGCCCAGGCTTGGTTCAACCGCTGACCCGCCCGCACCACGCCCCAAACGGGGAAAGGCCGCACTGGCCACCCGTTCAAACAGGCTTAAGGATTTGGCATGGCCATCATCACCATGCGCTAGACGGTCAAAGGCGTTATCCTCTTGCTGCAGACCGCTGCTGCTGCTGGCGGACGATGCCGCCACACTGCCCAGGCGTGACCCCCTTGGTTCCACCGCGACGGGGGGGATAAAGGCATCCTCAACCGGTGGCAAACCGCGCTTAACGGCGGGTTGATTGGGTGCCGCCTGGAAAGCTTGATGGCTGGCCGCGCTGGCCGCCGCCTGGCTGCCAGAACTGACACCCGCTTGGGAAGAACTGGCGGCATTGCCACGCAGAATTTCATCCCAACCATCATCATGATCTTGGT
>VEQJ01000219.1 GCA_018883285.1 Alphaproteobacteria bacterium | reverse complement strand
CCCCTCCGCCAGTTACCAAAACAGGTCTGCTGTGGCCTGTTTTGGTAACTGGTTGGCGTTTGAGGGATGAGAACCGACGCGGGAGGTTCGACAAAATTTCAGGAAGAAATTTTGGGCGGCGGAGGACGGTAACGCTGACCGAGCCGCCGCTTGACGGCGCGAAGCCAGGAGGCGAGCATCAATCCTCTCCCCGCCATTTTACAGCCAGTGAATTTCAAACTGGCGCATTTCCTCACATTTTTGAAGCTCGCAAACACGCTATTATTTGCATCGTAATTTGGCATGATATTGATATATAATGCATTTGCAGGTTCGAATCTCGAATGCGTTTTTATCTCACCACCAAATGCGAGGATGTATGGAATCAGCTCAAGAACACGAACCAACCGCTTATGAAACGCTCTGCAATAAATTGAGGGCTCTGGCAAAATCAGAAGGGCGAATCATGTCCGAGGCGAAAATACACAAAAGCGCACGGAATCTGATGGGGTATGTGGAGTTTATGCTAAGGCAAAAAATCTATAATCTCATTAACTTATACGTTGATGAGTATTCTAACCGAAACGCTATCACCCGCTGCTATTTTTTCTTTCTTACGAATATCGGACTTAACTGGAAGCAAATAAGCTCCCGCTTTGGAATCAGGAAATATGGATGTGCTCCACGAGGTTTTACCAATCGTCGCCTTCACCCTCACCGATCCCCAGCCGCGACGTTTGTGGTTATTAAAGAATTTTATCTGCTCGGACTCATCTTTAGGAAGGGTAACAAAAAACCATGCGGATTTGCCCTGATACATCCAAACTTCAGCAGTGAATGTGACATCTAAATCAATCAAAGGTGCACTCACTAAAATTAGCTAAATAGTCGCGATATGTTTTCCCCGTTTCATTCTTGAATACATCCCCCGTAATCTCGCATGATTTTATTCTATCAACTCGAAAAACCCTGAAATCATTTCGTAGTTCACACCAAGCAGTTAGTGTCCAGACCTTCCCCCAATATTCGAGGCCAAGCGGCCTAAGCGTGCGAGAAGGTTTCTTCTTCACTTCATTTATGTAGCGTATCTCTACCTTGTTTTTCTCATCCAATGCACCGCGCAGTTTTGCCAGCACATCTCTTGTCTTAGCGTCGCTTTCGAAGTAAATATGAGCAATCGGCGCATAGGTTTTGCCACGATCTTTCGTTGGCAAAGCATCCTGAATCTTGAGGGCAACTTCTTTTGCAGCAGCGGCGACATCGTGATCCGCCACTGCCTTCACTATGTTGATACCAAGCTGAATTGCCTGAAGCTCAAGTGGTGTAAAATGCAGTGGCGGAAGTTCGATAGATTGACGAATAACGTAGCCAATGCCTCGCTCTCCTTCAATAGGAACACCAGAAGCAATGAGGCCATGAATATCGCGATACACGGTGCGAACTGATACACCGAGTTTTTTAGAAATAAATTCAGCAGTACGCAGCCGCTGGCCACGCAGCAGCTGCACAATCTCAAACAGGCGGTCTATTTTTCTCATTTTCCTCCATTAAAAGTATAGCTTTTTACAAGATCCAAATGGATGACACCGCCGTTGGGAAGTTTTGGATCAAATGGCTCCATAATTGAGAAATACTCACCACAGACGGGGCTTTTTTCACATGCTTTTAAGACTTTTTCAGCTTCTTCTCTGCTAGCCCAATACACAATATCCGCCCACTCACGTCCTTTTAGGTGTAGCAGATCCCTTTTGATATATCCGCTTTGCTTAACCAAAAAACCCTCTTCAAATTTTTGCGACGCAGCGATCATTTGAGTGTCTGTTACGCCTTCTTTAAGTGTAAATTTGGCGTACTCGACTGTCGTTTTCCCATTCGCGGCGTGTGCAACAAGTGGAGAAAGGCAAAGAGCTGCAACGATTACTGATAGAAATTGTTTTTTCATAGGGTTGTCCTTTGTTAGGTTGGTTAGTAAGGACGTTCATAGCATAGCACTACTGACACCTTTTGTCAGTAGTGTTTAGATCATTGCAGCACCCGCGTATCCACACCCGACGGCGGCGGAAAGCTGTTAAGCTGCCAATCGTTTGATAAAGCTACTGGCTGTGTAGTTTATATTATGTTGAACTATCAATAGGCACTCAGTCGGGCAGGTTATCGCCCCAGATTTTATCATAATAATCAAGCTGATAAATCGCTGCCGCCTGCTGAATGGTCAGGTTCTTAATGTCCAGGGTGGGGTACTGCCGCTTGCTGATGCCGAACTTGGTTTCACCCCCTGCGCCGCCTCCATCGCGTCACTCTCATCCTGCCCGATGCCGCCTGACATGTAGGAGATATTGCCCTGTTGATGCGTCAAATCCGCCGCGACATCTGCAAAATAATAAGAATAAAAAGATGGAAAAAAGCAAATTGACAAAAATAAAACTTTTTTATTTTAAGTCTATTGCACAGAAAAAATTCATTTTTATTTTGAATGCTTGTATCAAAATTATTAAAAATAATTGATTTTTTAATATTAAAAAACTTCATCAGATAGCTCCTTAATCTAAATATATAAACGCACTATAGAATTATTACATAAATAATGCAAGAGAATTAATGGGGGTGGCAGGAGAAGGTCACAGAATTGCTGTGGGGCAGGCTGTTGCTGGCTATGGCGATGTTGAGCGGGGATCACGCGCCCCCCACCCGGACAACCCCGGACAACCCCGGACAACCAACGAAGC
>VEQJ01000218.1 GCA_018883285.1 Alphaproteobacteria bacterium | reverse complement strand
AGGCGGGCATGATGCCCCACCAACCCCGCGATCAAGATTTTCCATCGCCAGGCCGATACCGCCAGCAATAGCCAAAAGCTGGCCACCGCCGCCCCCAACCATTCCCAACGCAAATCGTGCCAATGCTGTTGCAGGCTGGCCACATCCATTTTTTGATACAGCCAGACAAAACAGGCCAGCGTGACCAGCAGTTGCCCACCCTTCAGCAGCCATTTTTTAATTGATATGGGGGGGGATGAGGCCACCGCGGTACCCTTTGGCAAGATAAAAGTTTAATCGCCGAATTTCCTGCCCATCACGGTATAACGTCAAGGGGGTAAAGGGCGGGGGTAAGTCGGTCAACGATTCAAAATAGGGTTGCAGGCTGGCCTGTTGATCATAATCGCCATCCGCCCGCGTGATGTACAGGAAATCCCCCCCCATCAACGCATCCACCACCCGCGCATCAACATTGGGGAATCGGCGCATCGCATCGGGGGTGAACACCATCGGGGCATCGAGGTTAAAGCCGCGGGTGTAATAGGCAATTTGGCTGGCCAAGCCGTAGTCCATGGTTAGCACGCGGCCAACCCCCGTCTGCTGCCTGGCTACCGCCACCTGCTGCCCCAGGGTTTGCCAACCGCTTAGCCGCCTGGTGGGATCCAGCTGCTGACTAATCGGCAACCAGGGGGTGACAGCCTGGCCATAGACTATCAGACTAAGCCCCAGGCCGCTTATCACCGACCACCGCCCTAGGCCGCGCCCCGCCACCCACAGGCTTCGCCCCCCCGCCCCATCCTCCGCGCGATGCAGCCACCCCGCCGCCAACACCACGGCGCTGAGAAAGGCGGGGGCTGGCCAATGCGCCTGTACCCGACCGTTCAGGGTGTGCAGCAGGAAAAAGGCCAGCGGCAGCAGGCAGCTGACCGCCAGAAATTGCAGGGTTAGGGCGCGGCGTTTAGCCCCCTCCCTCAACCCCCACCAGCTGGCCATCAGCAGCCCGATTAGCAGCAGCGGGGTGATAACCCCCAGCTCACTGGCGACCAACTCCGCCAGCCATTGTGCGGGCTTTGACGCAACCGCCCCATAGGCATGATTCCATTGCTTGCCCAGGCCAATCCAACCGTGCGCCGCGTTCCACAGCAACAGCGGGCTGGCCACCACCGCCGCCACCACCGCCGCGCCATAGGGCTGTGGCCGCGCCAACCAGCGCCGCATCAGGGGCACGCCAAAAAACAAGGCGGCCAGGGATGGTGCCAACAGCAGGATGGTGTATTTGCTCAGCGCGCCCAAGCCTGCGGCCAGCGCCAACAGCCCCCACCATCGCCACTGCCCCTTTGGATGAATGCCCAGCAGAACCGCCGCCTCGCTGGCCTGAATCAACCCCACCGCTGCCAACAGCATAAGGCTCCAGCACAGCAGCAGCGGCGCATCGGGGGTGATAATCAAGGCGATGACGTTGAACAGCAGGCAGGCGTAGAACCACAGCGCCGCCGTCAGCCCTATGCGCGCGCTGCCAAACACCCGTTGCGCCAGGGCGAACAGCACGCGGGCGGTGACCAGGTTTAACAGAATGGCGGGCAACCGAATGACCACGGGGGAATCGCCAAACAGGCTGGTGCTGGCGGCAATCAACCAGGCCACCATGGCGGGGTGGTCGTAATAGGACAGCTGCAAATCGCGCGACCATAGCCAATAATAGGATTCATCCTCCATCAGCTCCAACTGCCCCGCTACCACCAGCCGCACCGCCACCACCACCAGGCTTAGCAGCCAAAACGCTGTCAGCGGTTGCAGCCTGGAAAAGCCAAAGGCGCCCACATATCGGCTTGTTTTCTTAACGATTGCTTGCACCCTGTTACCCCTTTTCCCGCCGGCTTATCTCGGCCAGAATTTTGCAGGCCACTATCGGCCAGCATCAAGATTTTGCCAAGCCTTTCGCGCCTATTTAGCCCATTTAGCCCGATTATTTCCAGCCCCCTGATTTAAGGATAGGCAAGGTGGGGCGGGCAGGTTATAGTCATTCCACTTTAAAAATCTCCAGTGCTGCAAATATCACGATCTCTGCGATACGGTGCTCATGGACTTCCGTGTACACGCCGCTCCGTTTCTCGACCTCGTAACATTTTCGCAGGCTGGATATTTCTAAATTGAAACGACTATAAAATATCCACCATGCCATGCCCAACTTGCCAAAAGCCTACAGAGCTTAAATTTCGACCCTTTTGCAGCAAACGTTGCCAGCTGGTCGATCTGAATCATTGGTTCGGTGAATCCTATGCGATTCCCGCGGTAGAGGTTGAGGTGGATGAAAACGCCGACTGGCCAGACCCCCTTACCCCGCCTAACGATTCTTAACCCCTGCTGATGACCCCAATAGCCCCAACCGCCCAGCCCGCATCAGCCCCAACCGCCGCCATTGCGGAGGCGGAAAAGCTGGCCTGGCTGCGGCTGATTCGCACGCCGCAGGTGGGCAGCAAGAACTTTTTTTACCTGCTGGAACGGGCGGGCAGCGCGCAGGAGGCCTTGCGCCTGCTGCCGCAACTGGCCAAACGCGGCGGGGCAAAAAGCGCGTCAACAGGCGGGCTGCAACCCATCGCGCCTGAGGTGGCTGAGCGGGAATTGGCGCAGCTGGCGCAGCTGGGCGGGCAGCTGTTAATCGCGGCGGATCCTGCCTATCCCCCGCTGCTGCGCGCTATCAGCGATGCCCCCCCCTGCATCAGCGTGCTGGGCAATCCGGCCGTGCTGCATCGGCG
>VEQJ01000014.1 GCA_018883285.1 Alphaproteobacteria bacterium | reverse complement strand
TGAAGAGGCGTGGGCGCTTTAAGGGGCAAGGCGGGATATTGAGTGCGCAACAATGCAATGAAATACAGAAGCTTATACGCGACCGTTGCCCAGATCAGCTCAAGTTGCCCTTTGTTTTATGGACATGCGGTGCGGTTATGGAACTTATTAAAACGAGATTTCATATAAATATTGGCATAAGCACAGTGGCTTTATACTTAAAAAGGTGGGGGTTTACACCGCAAAAACTGGCGAAGCGTGCTGCGGAGGCCCTAACGAAGATCTTGATAAACTTTAACATTCTGTACCATGCCCAGCGCAATCAGCATGGTCAGCATGGCGGTGCCGCCATAGGATAACAGCGGCAACGGCTCCCCCACCACGGGCAAAATGCCCATCACCATGCCGGTGTTGATGAACAGATAGAGGAAACAGGTGGCGCCTATGCCAACCGCGACCAGGCGGCCATAGTGGTTATGGCTGCGCATGCCGATCATGCAGCATTGCAGCGATAGCAGGGTGTACAGCCCCAACACCAACAGACCGCCAATCAACCCCATTTCCTCACCCACCATTGTGAAAATAAAATCGGTATGCTTTTCGGGCAGGAAATCGAGATAGCTTTGACTGCCCTGCCCCAACCCCTTGCCCATGATACCGCCACTGCCCAGGGCGATTTTGGATTGGGTAATGTGATAGCCCGCGCCCAGAGGATCGGCCTCAGGATCCAAAAAGGTGGTTAGGCGCTTTTTTTGATAATCATGCAGGCTAAACCAGGCAATTGGCAGGGCGGCGGCAACCCCAGCCAGCACCACCCCAAACTTCCACCAACGCACCCCTATCACCATCAACATCACCCCCGCAACCGCCATCAGCATCAGGGCTCCACCCAAATCGGGCTGTGCCGCGGTCAGCAGGGTGGGCGCCAAGATTAGGGCAATGGGGATAATCAGCCGACGAATCTGCCAAACCTCGGTCGTGCTTAGCGGCGCAAAATAGCGCGCCAAGGTCATCACAATCGCAATTTTCATCAGCTCTGACGGTTGCACCTGGATGGGGCCCAGCTTTAGCCATCGTTGCGCCCCCATGCCGATAATCCCAAAGGCATCCACCAACACCAACATGACAAGCGAGGCCAGGTAAAAGGGATAGGCCAATTGTTGCCAGACGCGCATATCGGTAATCGCCACCACGGTCATCAAGCCTAAACCGACCACAAACCTTAGCATCTGACGCCCCGCCCAGGGATCCAGGCTCATCCCCCCCGCGGAATACAGGGCGGCAAAGCCAAAACAGGCCAGCGCCACAATGTTCAGCAGCAACGGCCAGGACAGCTTTTTTATTTGAGTGAAATGGGGGACAAAGGAAAAACTGCCTATCATTTTGATAACCGCCAAGGGGGTGGGGATCCCCGAAAATATAATGCGGGGGAACCCCCCATAAAACACCCATGCAAGCAGGCTAAGCGATTCTTTTGGCCAGGTCTATAGCCGCGTCTATAGCAGCTTAAGCAGGCGCGCCGTCATTTCCTGAGTGCCAATCGCCACCTCACCCGCCGCCGCCAGATCCTGGGTACGGGCGCCATCCGCCAACAGGGTTGCAACGGCCTGTTCGATACGATCCGCCAGGGCTGGTTGCCCCGCGCTGAACCGCAACAACATCGCCAGGCTTAAGATGGTGGCCAGTGGGTTTGCCCGATCCTGCCCCGCGATATCGGGGGCGCTGCCATGAATTGGCTCATACAGGCCTGGTTGATGCGGGCGACCTGCAACCACATCGCCCAGCGATGCCGAGGGCAACATGCCCAGCGAGCCAGTCAGCTGCGCCGCCTCATCCGACAGAATATCGCCAAACATGTTGTCGGTCAGGATAACATCAAACTGCTTGGGCGCCCGCACCAGCTGCATCGCGGCGTTATCGACATACATATGGGTCAGCGCGACATCGGGATACTCCGCTGCGCCCAGCTTGCTAACCTCATCCCGCCACAACCGACCCGATTCCAACACATTGGCCTTATCAATCGAGCACAGTTTTTTGCCGCGTTGTTGCGCCAGCCGAAAGGCCACCCGCGCCACCCGCACAATTTCCAAATTGGTGTAGGTTTGGGTGTTAAAGCCGCGGCGATTGCCGTCCCCCAAATCCTCGAACCCGCGTGGTTGGCCGAAATACAGCCCCCCCGTCAGCTCACGCACCATCAGGATGTCCAAATCGCTGACCAATTCGGGCTTAAGGCTGGATGCCTGCACCAGGGATGGGAAAACCCGCGCGGGACGAAGGTTGGCATAGACCCCCATCGCCTGCCGCAGTTGCAACAAACCCTGCTCAGGCCGCTTATTAAGGGGCAGGTGATCAAAATCGGGGCCGCCCACCGCGCCCAACAGCACCGCATCCGCCGCAGTCGCCCGATCCTTGGTTTCTGGCGCCAGGGGAACGCCATGGTGGTTACAGGCCGCGCCGCCAATCAAATCCTGGCTAACCACAACTTGCCAGCCATGGTTGTCGCGCAGCCGTTCAACCACCTGCAACGCTGCACCGACCACCTCTGTCCCAATGCCATCGCCTGGCAATACCAACAAATTGAACGCCATCATACCTCTAATGTATCAGCTGGGCTTGGATAGAGCGGGATCAGCAATCAATCGATAGCCGCCCCCTTGCTTGCCTAAGGATCAAAACGGAATTTCGTCATCCAGCAATTCGGCCAAAGAGCTGTCATTTGCCGATGCACCACCACCCTGGTTGGATGATCCAACCTGATGATTGTCATAACCGCCGCCAAAGCTTTCGGCACCGCCCTCACGGCCATCCAGAATGGTCATTTCGCCGCGATAGCGTTGCAACACAATCTCCGTCGTGTATTTTTCCTGGCCGCCTTGATCCACCCATTTGCGGGTTTGCAGCTGCCCCTCCAGATAAACCTTGCTGCCCTTACGCAGGTAACGCTCCGCCACCTCGGCCAGCTTATCGTTGAAAATCACCACGCGGTGCCATTCGGTTTTTTCCTTACGCTCACCGCTGTTTTTATCGCGCCAGTTTTCAGAGGTGGCCAGGGATAGTTGCACAACCTTTGACCCATCCTGCATCGTCCGCACCTCTGGGTCGCGTCCCAAATTGCCGATCAACAAAACCTTATTTAAACTGCCAGCCATCCGTAAAACTCCTGAACAAGAAAACACCACACAGCAATCTGGTTGTTGGGCAAATTGCTATCAGCTTTGCCGCACCAACCAGTCTTCCTATGACACTTAAACCCACCCTAATCGGTTTTAAAGCGTTTGGCCAGTCAAACTTAGAGCTGTAATACTGCCGAATTGACGACGATGGATTCCCCCTATAGCCCCACCCTTGGGTCAAGGATGAGGCTGTTGGATAGGGTTATCAATTATGGGGTTTTGCCACCGTTGGCCTTAGGGGCTGCTGCTGGTGCAGGTGCAGGTGCCGCTGTAGCGGGCTTTGATGCGGCAGGAGCTGCTGGCGCGGCGGGGGCTGCTGTAACAGGGGCTGTTCCTGCAGGCGCTGCGGGCGCCCCCGTGGCGGGCTGTTGCAGCTGCATCTGTGGCTGGGGCTGAGGCTCAGCGCCTGGCAGGGCTTGCTGCTCCACCAGCGGGGCGGGGGTTGCCACCAGCTGCAGCCCCAAGGCCTCTACCAAGGCTTGATTGCCTCCGCTTTGCTGTTGCATCGCGATTGCTGCAAACGTGGTAGGAGCGGCAGGCTTCAGCGCAACGCTAAGGGTGCCAGGACTACGCAAGAATTGCTCAATCGCCGGCCATTGTTGTTGCAGCAGGGGCAATTTGCCGCGCGCCATCAGCACATTGGGCTTTTCCGACAATTGGCTAACCCATTGATCCACGCTTAATCCCCGTTCCCGCGCCGCATCGTTGATCAACAGGCGCAGCAGGGATTTGTCGTCATAGGTTACGGATGCCTGGTTCAGGCTGATGCCCATCACCTGACCAATCACTTCCTGAAGATTGTTGTTGTCACCAGCCAGCTGCATCTCCTGCAGCTTATCGGTCAATTGCGGGCTAAGATTGCCCAGGCTGATTTGCGCATTCAGGCCGAATTGGTTGCGCACCCCCAGTTCGAATTGGTAATTGCCAACCTGGCTGTTGGTATCCAATGTTCCCTTGGACATAATATCCATGGTCAGTTTTTTCAAACTTTCTTCCTGGGGAACCTCGGCCAGGCCAGGCACGGCATCAAAAGCCAAGGCCAAGCCCTTAATGGTTGAGCTGGCCTCCTCAACCCCGCCATTGGTGGCAGCCGCCTTTTGAACCGCGGTAATGCTGTCAATCACCACAAAGGGTGTGCCGCTATCCACGGTTGGCCCCGCAACCAAGGTTAGATTTTCGGTGATTTTGGTATTCATATCTGGCTCACTGACCACCGCCTTAAACGATACCCCAGCCTTAAGCAGGCTTTTCACGGGATCATCTTTTTCGGCGGATGGTGGGGTTTTGCCCATCACTTGCCCCTCAGCATGACCATCGCTTTGATCATTGGTTGCCCCCTGGCCATCGGTGCCTTGGGACTCCTCACCTGTTGCACCCTCAATTGCCGCGACATCATCGCCGCTAGCATAGCGAAGGTTGTTCAGCTGTACCGCAACTGCAGCCGTGCCAGCATTGCTGGTGACGGCGCTATCAAGCTGATACTGATCCAACGACAGCCGACCATCGGCATTTTCAAACAACACATCGGACAGGGTGATTTGCTGTGCCCCCTTATCCATTTGATAAGACCAGCTGGCGTTACCGGCCAACGGCGCATCACCAAACACCCATGACTTGACCACCGCCAGGGTTTTGCCATCCATGGACTTGCCCGTCGCCGAACCAGCCTGCGCCGCATCGGCGGCCGCGCCATCCTTTGGCACAAAGTTCAGGGCAGACCAAAAGCCATTGCCAATGCGATTATCCAACAGGGAAAGCCGACCCGCCCGCGCCAGGCCACCCGACAACGGCTCAAGCCGCAGGGTACCCATCGTCCACAGCGAATCGGCGGTGGCTGGGGCACTAGGGGTGGCCGCCGCATCCTTCGCTAACGGCGACACCGTAACCTGTTGCAGGGTTAACACACCCGACCAGAGGCTGTAGTCCGATTTCGTATAGTTTAAGGCTAAGGGCGCGGGCAACGCCGCCATCTGTTTGCGCAACACCCCAATGCGCGCCTGTTTGGCGGCATAGGTTCCGCCCACCCCCGCAGCACCGATTGCCAAAACGCCAACCACCGCCATCAAAATGGCACGATTGCGTCGATTGGCCTGCAATGACCGACTAAATTTTGCTTTCATGGGATGACCGCTCCTGCTCTACGGGGTTGGGTTCGCGCTAAGCCGATTGACCGCACGGATAAAGATTTTCCTTCGGGATAACAATCGGCTAAGGCATTTACCAGGCCGCTTTCAGCGCCCCATCCACCTCATCCATACTGACCATCACCCCTAAGTCATGCAACGATGTAACACCAGCGCCATGAATTCCGCAAGGAATAATGCCCTGATAGCTTAAAAGATTGTTATGCACATTCAGGGCGATGCCATGGCTGCTGATCCATTGCCGCACCCGCACGCCAATAGCGGCAATTTTGGCGGGCTGCATAGCCCCCATCGGGCTTGGCCGATCCACCCACACGCCGATTTGGCCATCACGGCGATAGCCCTGTACCCCCAGCAGGCCTATCGCCCGAATCAGCCAATCCTCCAACATCCGCACAAAGGCCTTCAGGTCGGGTTGCCCCCCCTGCAATTCTTTCAGATCCAACAGCAGATAGGCAATCCGTTGGCCGGGCCCGTGCCAAGTGTATTTGCCCCCCCTGCCCGTTGGGTACACGGGCAAATCGCCTGGGTTCAACAGCTCCTCTGGCCTCGCACTGCTGCCCGCGGTGTACAGCGGCGGATGCTCCAACAGCCAAATTTGCTGATCAATTTTATGGTCTGGCATTGGTGGCGGCGGTTGGCGGCTGGCCGCATCGGCGCTATCGCCAGCTGTATCAACTGCCTGCTCCCGCCGCTTTCTGGCGGCCAACAACGCCTCCACCTTTTGATCCATCGTCGCAATGGTTGCGGTGTAGTCTGCTAAGCCAGGAAAAGAGCGCCAACGAATCATCTCAGTTTTATAGCGCCGCCCCCCTCGCATGGCAACGGCCAGGGGGTTTTAGTCAACAGTGCCCCAGTGCCACTCCCCCACCCTGTCCAAGTTCACCCATTAACATTCTAAGAAAAAAGCATCATGCGGTTGGTTGGTTTTGTCGGTCATGCCAATGCCAGAAAAATGGTGAAAAGCGCCCCTGCGCCGCACCCAATCTTAGCACACTGCCAGCAAAAGGGAAGCTGGCTTGGCCTGTCATGTAAAAAGGGGGGGGTAGAGTGACGGGAATGGGGCAAACGATTGCTTGAACAAGGGATGATGGTGCGGCATGGTAAAAGGGCAACGGGCACCGCAAGGGTTTTGCCTGTCACCAGAACGCGAGGACGGGTTGCTTTAAACGCAGCTTAGGAGAAAAGAAGCGATATGATATTAGAAAAACAAAGATTACAGTCCCTTATAGAGTTTGCCCAGGCATCTGCTGCGCTCAAAGGCAGACCCGCATCAGACGCTAGAAGCTATCCTTTCTGTGAGTATGAACACGCCCTCATTGGGCTTCCTGGCGTACATATTAATCCCAGCAATGACGAAGATGAAGTTTGGATTAGGGTTGAACGCCTGCATGAATCAGATCCGCCAACAATTACCCAAGATCTTCTTACATTATGGGTAGATCTATCTAACAGTCCGACCAAAGAACCCGCCTTAAAATCATCAGTGGAAATAGAAAAGCTTATAGAAAAAGGATTTATTAGCGCAGACAACGAAAAAAACGATCGCAAAAATCAGGCAGAGCTAATTTTTCTAAAGGATTTTTCTCTAAAAAGTGAGGTTGAAGGACAGCTAAAATCATATATCACCACCAAATGGGAAGCGTGGTCGGAAGAAGAAAAGAAACGTCGACGCACCATTCAATTGTATGGCCAACTATTTTCTCTCAAGCAACAGCTTGAGGGATCGCTTATCGACACACAGCTAGAAATAGCAATGGGTGTTGGAATGGCTGTTTGGAACATGGATGGTGTTAAAGTATGCCATCCCCTTATTACACGCCTTGCAGACATTCACGTAAACGAATTGACCATGGCTATAGAAATTCGACCAAGAGACATCGATCCTCGTTTAGAAATAGATATTTTTACGGCTGCTGACAATCTCGGAACGGCTGATCTTGAAAAAGCGTTCAAAGATTTTATGGCAAAAGCCACACAAACTTTTTCACCCTTTGATAGCGGCACTTTTGATGGTATCTTAAGGTCGGCCGTGGCCGCATTAGATTCAAAAGCTGTCTATTGGCCATCCCAAACCTCACCTGACGATCGCAATCTACCCCAATCTTCCGATTCGCTCAAAATTTCTGATACCTGGGTCTTGCTTGCCAGGCCTCGAAGCAGAAGCTTATTTGTACAAGACCTCGAAAGATTTAAGGCTGCGCTAAATGAGGAAAGCGATTTTATCCTGCCCAAAGCTATCAAGGCAGTTTTAAAAGAACCGTCAACAAATAATGACGAAATAATGCTTTCAGCGTATCGCGGATTATCTGTCATCCGTGGCAGCGGAGCTGTAGACGGTAGATCTGATGGCCAGAAAGTTCAGGATTTGTATTTCCCTATGCCATTTAATGATGAGCAGGTTCGAATTGTACAAATGCTAGAACATTATGATGGTGTTGTTGTTCAGGGGCCACCTGGCACGGGTAAAACGCATACTATCGCAAATATAATTTCCCATTATTTTGCACTAGGGAAGAGGGTTCTTGTTACATCCATGAAAGATCCCGCCCTAGCAGTTTTACGCGATAAATTACCCGAAGAGATACGACCGCTTGCGATTAGTCTTCTCACCAATGAACAGGAGGGCATGAAGCAATTTGAGTATGCGATAAGCAAAATCGCATCAGAAATACAGACCATAGACCGCATAACATACAAGAAAGAAATAGACTGTTTAGAACAAACTATCGATTCTTTGCACGCACAATTATCTGGAATTGACAGAAAGATTAGCAACTGGGCAAAAAAGAACCTTGAACCTATTGTGATTGATGAGATCGAATACACCCCCGTTAAGGCCGCGCAGGAAGTGGTTGCTGGTGAAGGTCACTATGAGTGGCTAGAAGATGAAATTAACATAGAAAACAAACCATTATTCAATAATTTCGACATATCACGTTTGCGCGAAGCAAGACAGGCAGTTGCAAAAGATATTGATTATTTAGGGGTTAAACTTCCAGAAATTAGCTCGTTTCCACAAAGCATTGAACTCATTCGAACCCATCAGGATCTGTCCCGTCTTGCTGGTTTAGAAGCAGAAATTAATTCAGGAGATCTACCAAAACTATTAGACGATGATGATGTTACCTTTGAAAAGGTGTGTCAGTTAGGAATCGATATAAATCTGCTGTTTGATCTCGAAGATAAGATTAATTCTTGCAAAACACCTTGGTTATCCAGCGCACGAGATTTTTTAAATCAGAAATCTTCTGGAACAGATGATTTGTTAAGAATTTTTGATGAATTAGGCAAAGAGCTTCAAGAAGCAGTCAAAAGACGCAATGATTTTTTATCAAAACCCGTAACAGTTCCCACGGATATTGATATCGATCGCGAGATTTGTGAGGCGATAGAAAACAAGGCGGCAGGAAAGTCCGCTTTTGGTCTTGCTGGATTTATTGGGAAAACAAACCAAAAAAAGAAAATGGATGAGATACGAATAGTCTCTGCATTACCTAACTCACAAGAGGATTGGCAACACGTTTTATCTTATATTAATTTGCAGCGTGATTTTAGGGATTTAATTGCGCGTTGGAATACCGTTGCGAAAGAGCTAGGCATTGAGATCTTCTCATCTTACAATTCTTCAAACGCAATCATAGCCAAAGACTATTATGAACTTTATCATGTTGTGCGCCGCCATATCAAGATAGAAGGTCAGGTTGTTGAACAAACAAAACGGCTATTTCCTACTTGGGAAAAACACAAACTGATACTTGCTAACAAAGTTGACTTATCTGAGCTTAAGAGACACATCGACAACCATATTCTAAGAAAGAGATTGGCAAACGCCTGGTCTTCAAAAGAAAGATTCCAGGCAATGTTAATGGGTTACCAGGGAAAAATTATTCAAAAATTACAAAAGTTTTCAAGCGATGTTTTAGGAAATCCATCAATATCAGATATTGAAATGCAATCCCAATGGTCTGAGTTAGTCGGCGAGGTTAAGCGATTGCACAGCCTTAAAAGCTTCTTCGATGATATTTCAGAAATCACTGATAGAATTGAACAATCTGGAGGCATAAAGTGGGCAGATGCCCTCCGCCACAGTGCACCATCAGAAATGTTAGATGCGTTGCTTCCCGATACCTGGGCTAACGCATGGCGATTAAAACGTTTGGCAACTTTTCTTGAGGCTGCCGACGCAAGATCAGATCTTCGACAACTAACGAGGGAACGCAAGGATGTTGAATCGACTTTGGCGCAGACTTATCAGATAATCGTTGCTAAACGCACATGGCTAAAGCTGGCTGAGAATGCCACCCCAGACATTCGATCGGCTCTCGTTGCTTTTCAAACGGCAATTGCGAGGATTGGTAAGGGTACTGGTAAACGTGCCATTCGCTACAGGCAGGATGCACGCAAGGCAGCATCACGGGCAAATCCTGCCATTCCTTGCTGGATTATGTCGCATTGGAGAATCTCTGAATCGTTACCACCAGATTTTGGGTGCTTTGATTTGGTTATCATTGATGAGGCGTCTCAGTCCGATCTATCAGCACTTCCTGCGCTACTGCGCGCTGACAAGGTTCTGATTGTCGGCGATGACAAACAAGTTTCCCCAGATGGTGTCGGGCTTGAGGAAGAAAAGATTCTTAATCTAATGAGTAGATATCTAGCAAACCAGGTTGAGCATTATCGCGCTCAGATGACGCCCGAAAGATCTATATATGACCTTTTCAAGGTGGTTTTTGCACAGTCGTCTATAATGCTCAAAGAGCATTTTCGATGCGTTAGCCCAATCATCGAATATTCAAAACGTGAGTTCTATAACCACGAACTGAAACCTGTACGATTGCCGAAATCATCAGAAAGGCTTGACCCTCCCCTGGTTGATGTATTGGTTGAGGATGGCTTTCGTAAAGGCGATATTAACCGCCCTGAGGCACAATATATTGTCAATGAGATTAAAAAAATATGTGATGACCCTGCAATGAAGAAACGCTCTATTGGCGTTGTCTCTCTTTTAGCAGACAAGCAAGCGCTCAAAATATGGGAAATGCTAGAAGACCAGCTTGGCCCAGAAAAAATTGCGCAGCACCAGATTGCATGTGGTGATGCACGTACCTTTCAAGGGAAGGAGCGTGATATCATGTTCCTAAGCATGGTTGTATCTCCAGGGGATGCCCACGCACAATCACGAGATTCGATTGCTCAAAGATTTAACGTGGCCGCTTCTCGCGCTAGGGATCGCATGTACCTTGTGCGAAGTATCGAGATGGATCAACTCAGCCCGAATGATAAACTAAGGCGCAATCTCCTTTCGCATTTTGTTACACCTTACATGCAAGACGAGAAGCGTGTTGAAAATCTCCGCCAGCTTTGTGAGTCAGACTTTGAACGAGAAGTTTACGATATACTCACTGAGAGAGGATATAGAGTGCTTCCCCAAGTGAAAGTTGGGGAATACCGCATAGACATGGTTGTGGAAGGACACAACGATGCACGTTTAGCTATTGAGTGTGATGGCGACCAATACCATGGTGCAGATCGTTGGGATGACGACATGCACCGCCAAAGAATTCTTGAACGCGTTGGTTGGCAGTTTTGGCGTTGTTTTGCCTCAACATTTGTGAAAAACAAGAAGGACGTGGTGGCCGAGTTATTGGAGGCTTTAGCCGAAAGAGGCATTGAGCCGATAGGGAGTGAGTCATCGCCGAGGAGTATTCACACCGAGCCACGCCGTGTAAAAGGGATGAACATGGTGGGTGATGAGGGATTCGAACCCCCGACCCCCTCGGTGTAAACGAGGTGCTCTAACCAGCTGAGCTAATCACCCATGCGCGATTATTGCCGATTTCGATCCATAAGGCTAGGGGGGTGTTGGCCAATCCGACCAACAAAAAGGCCAAGGAAGTCGCCTTAGCAACCCCCCTGGCCAAAATGTTGGGGCAACCCCATGACCAATGCCATGTCGGATTGCCCCAAAACCATCAAAGTTTTAGCTGGCCACGGCATCCTTCAACGCGGTGTGGGGCTTAAATTTCGGCAGTTTGGACGCTGGAATATTGATTTTGGCGCCGGTTTGTGGGTTGCGACCTTCCTTGGCGGCACGCTCAGCAACCGTAAAAGTACCAAAGCCAATCAGGCGCACTTCGTCACCTGATTTCAGGGCGCCCTCAACACATTCAAGAACGCAATCAACAATTTTGCCAGTTTCGGTTTTGGAAACACCGGTTTTTTCGGCAACTTGAGCGATTAGATCACTTTTGTTCACTATCTTACCCTTTCAACGATAACAGTTGGGTTGCCCATACGGAATGTCTAGGCTGCCTTGGTTTTACCATGATTGGCGACGTGACAAAAGCAAAAAAAGCCCAAAACCTTAGAAAAATCGCGGCTCTCAGCCATTTTGGATGTTTCGCCCAGGATTTTTTATGGAAAAGCAAATAATATTGGCACTATCTGCCTATTTCACGGGTGCCTGCCCCCTTACCTAATGCGGCAGAATGGTTTGCGCGCCATCCACCACGGACTGCTTGGTAGCACTAACAACAGGAGTCTTTACCGCAAATTCATCTTCCTGAGGGAAAACGACGGGCGTCAACGGCTCGGCCAAAGCTATGGCCAACGCCTGATCGGCGGTCGCCACCGGAATAATGGTCAGGCCTTTTTTGACGTTATCGGGAATCTCCTCAAGATCTTTTTCGTTCTCCTGCGGGATCAGCACGGTTTTGATGCCCGCCCGCAATGCCGCCAGCAGCTTTTCTTTTAGACCCCCAATCGGCAACACACGCCCGCGCAGCGTAATCTCCCCCGTCATGGCCACATCGCGCCGCACCGGCACGCCGGTCAGTACCGAAA
>VEQJ01000217.1 GCA_018883285.1 Alphaproteobacteria bacterium | reverse complement strand
TCCCTATACCCATGCCTGGCTGTTGGCCTGGCAGGCGGGGGTGCCGCTGTTGCGCGGGCTGGAGCTGGCCAGGGCGGCGCTGAGCAACCGCAGCTTGGTGGAACAGGCCAAACGGTTGGAACAGCAATTGGCCGATGGCCAAAGCCTGAGTGTCGCCCTGATGGGCAGTCGGTTGTTGCCACCCCTGCTGCAAGATTTGGTGCTGATGGGAGAGCAAACGGGACGGCTGGATCAGTGTTTGCAACAAGGGCTAAGTCTGTTGGAGCGGCAGTTGGCGATTACCTGGCCGCGCCGTTGGAGCCAGCTGCAAAACAGCCTGCTGCTGCTGGCGGGCGGCATGATCCTGTGGGTACTGGCGGCGATGATGCTGCCCGTTTATCAGGCGGTCGGCCAGTTGGGTAGGGGGTTTTAGATGGTTAAGCGCCTGTTGTCCCTGCTGAATCAAAACGCTTGGCGCCTGTTGCTGGATGAACAATCGGTGCGGGTGCAATCCTGGTCGCCGGATGGCTGGCAGGAGGAGGGGTCTGTTGCTGTTCCCCAAACCATCAACAGCGCCGCCAATCATTCCAGCCAAGATGGGATCCCAAGCGTTTGGCGGAGGCTGCGCGATCACCTGCCCCCCGCCAGCCCGCTGCAGCTGGTCATCGCCCATGAAACCGCCGATCCGCAGGTGATGGTGTGGCCAAAGTTGCGGCGCCGTGAATGGGCACCGTTTTTGCAGCAACGCTTTAGCCGACAGCTGATGGCGGGGGAATTGGTGGCGGTGGGCGCCCATGCCAAACCGCGACTAAGCCCGAATGGGCATCAGGGCGGCATTGGTGGCGGCCAGTCCGTCGCGGGGGGGCGCGATGTGTGGTTGCTGCGCGGGCTGGGCTGGTTGCCCGAACTGCTGGATCTGTTGCAGGGGGATGGGCACCGCCTGACCAAGCTCATGTTGGCGGGGCGGGATGATGGCGCGCCGACCCCGCTATGGATGCCGCTGACCACCGCCTGGCAACGGCTTAGCCAGCAGTGGCAGTGGTTGCGGCGATTCCGTTGGGCTGGTGGGGCGGCGGCGGCGGCGGTGGCGATTCTGTTGCTGCTGGATGGGGTGCAGCTGCGGCAGGAAGCGATGGCGATGCAGGCTAAGTCGGCCGTTACCCAACAAGCCGTTCAACAGTTGGCGGGTCAGATGTCGATGCCCTTGGCCGATAGTCATCATTGGCAATTGGCCGATCGCTGGTGGCAACAGCAGGTGGCCAATCATCCGCCGTTATTTGCCTGGTTGTCGAGGGTATCGGCGGTTTGGCCAAGCGCGCTGATGGCCGACAAACTAAGTTGGCAGGCGGGTCGCAGCAAGCCAGAGCAATGGTGGCAACCCAGCCATGCCGCCGCCGCCAAAACCAACCAGCCCGAATTGCAGATCCAGGTGCCCGCCACCCTGGCCGAGGATCCCACCATTGCCAACATCATCGCCCTGTTGCCCAGCCAACTGGCCGAATCATCCGAATCATCAGCGGATCACGCTGGCCAGACCCCTGACCAAGCCCCATCCATGACCGCCAGCTGGCAAACCGCCGCCAATGGAGCGCAAATTCTGACGCTGCAGGCGGCCAATCAGGCCTCAAAAGATTCTGGCAAAGCGGGGGCAAGCGAGTAGTCATGAAGCCTGCCCACCCCCAATCCCAATCCACCAGCCCGCTGACGCGCCAAAACCGCCAGGGGCAATGGCTGGCCATGCTGGTGCTGGTGGTCGGCGTGTTGGTGATTTTCGCGGCACACAGCTGGCGCGGGCAGCAGCAGCAACGGTTGACGCAGGCTAAGCAGACCGCCCGCCTGGCCAATCAGCAGCTGAACAATTTGCAGGCTTGGCAACAACGCCTGCCCGCCATAGGGCTGTATGAGCGTCAAAGCCTGGCCAGCCCGTTGACGGCGCAGGCGGTGACCATCGCCCTGGCCAAATTGCGGCAAGATCCCAATGTGCAACAGCTGCGCCCGCAACTGGGTGACCTGATGGTGGGGGCGGCGCGCTATCCCTTAGAGGATCAGTTGGATGGCACAACCGATCAAAGCCTGAAGCTGAACGCCTTCAAGCTGCAGCTGGCGGTCAAAACCGCCAATGATTTGCAGGGGCGGCAGGTGGTGATGACCTTGGCGGCGCAACTGCCAGGTTTTGTGATTCCACTGCAATTAACCCAAAAGCCGTTGCCCGCCAGCGATAAAAACCCCGCCCTGGTGGATAGCCAATGGCAATTGCTGCTCATCGGGTTGGCCGACCCCCTGCCAGCTTGGCCAGCCTTGACCGCAGATGGCCAAGCTGCGTCTGCATCCGAAACGCCGTCCCAAGCGGGTGATGGGGATAGGGATGGGGATAGTTCGACCCGTCCATTCGGTCTGCAAGCTGGCCTGCAGGGCGGGCTTATGGCGGGGCAACGGCCGCTGCTGTCCCCCGAAGCGGCGGGTATAGCCGACCCACGGGCATCGATGGCGCCGCCCTCTGACCAAAGTTTAGGGGGCGTTGGGGTGGCTGGCGCAAACCCCATGGCGGTCAGCGCGATTTTGTATCTGAATCCCGATCGCTGGAGCTTTTGGCTGAACGGCCAAAAATATGACAGCAGCAGCCCCAGCATCCAGCTGGGCGATTGGCAGCTGTTGACGGTGTCGCCGCAATCGACCCTGTGGCAGCATAGCGTGGATGGCCGCCTGATGACCCTGGCGACGGCCAGCGGCGCGGGCATGCGTGCCTCCCATAGCGATGTGGCCATCAGCAAGGCACCCACCTTAGAC
>VEQJ01000013.1 GCA_018883285.1 Alphaproteobacteria bacterium | reverse complement strand
GGTAGACCGTCGGTCAGCTCAGGCGACCAAATCATCTTAACAAAATCGACCTTAAGCTGGTTGCGATCAATAAATTGTAGGGATTGTTGGGTCATGCCATCGACGCAGATCGTGTATCCGCGCTCTAACAAATAATCGCGGGCAAAGCTGAAACCGCCAAAATCGCTGAAAATATCAATCCGCTGCAACTCCACCACCACCCGACCACGCGGAATCGCCAGCTCGGTCATCCGTCGGTCAAATTCCAAAAATTGCTTAGATAGCAGGGTTTCGACATTCAAATTCATGCTAACGGGCGTTTTGGTAAAGGCAACCAAATCCTCCATAGCGTGGCTAAGCATTCGCTTATCCACCGTGTTGGTTAGGTACTGAAATAGCCATTTGTCAGCGTAAATGTTAATCGTGGGGCAAACAGTTGCCTGCAAATCCTGAAAGGAAACATAGCATTCCTCAAACACCGCCTGTACCGGTTGATTAAAGCCAACCGCGCATACAGGTTGCCTCTTCACAAAATGCGCCAGTTTGGCGTTGGTGAGCAGATCGACAATTTTGCTAAGGCTTCTAGAATCCAGATCCATGGTGACCACTTTGGATGACGCCAATGCGCCCTCAGCGGTAGACTTACCAGATTCAGCCTGCAGAGTAGCGGCAAGATCCTGGTAACGCCGCGCCATTCGCGCCAACTCCTCGGCGTCGCGCACCACTTCAAACCATGAATCAAAGGGTTGCAGAATGCCATCCTCTTCAAAAACCCCCTCATCACTAAACAGGGTGCGCAGCTTTTGCACCGCTTCCTGCACTTTGGCCTGGTTGGCTAACGGAAAAAAGAAAAAGCAATCAAAGTTTTTTTGCGGAAAGGTTGCCCCCGCCAATTTGTAGGTGAAATTGCTAAAAGCATGGGCGGCCACCTGCACAAACTGGGCGCGCCGCGGCGATGGCGGCACCAGGGAATAGCGCAGCAGAATAGCACCAAAGGGGGCGGGCGCCTGTTGCAGGCGTTCGATGGCTTCTAACAGCGATGTTTCGGGATTGGGCTTCATGAAAGTTATCTAATCATTTGGATTTGCTCTAGGCAAGCGTTGCCGACGCAACAACAGATAGAGCGCGCCCGCCCCGCCATGATGGGGTTGTGCCGCGCAATAGGCCAAAACCTTATCCGCCAGGGGGGCTTCCTGAATCCAAATCGGCAAAGATTGTTTGATGGCGCCAATCCCGCTGGGCGACCGCCTGCCCATCCCTGTCACCACCAGCACGCAACGATAATGCCTCTGCCAGGCGTCACCAAGCCGATCCACCAACTGCTGATAGGCGGATTCCAGGGTGCAACCATGCAGGTCGATGGTCATATCAATCGGCCATTCCCCCCGTTTCAGCTTTACCCAATTGCGGCGATCAATATCGCGCAGCCGATCGGTGGGTTTAGGGCGAGCGGGCAGGGTAGCCGCAGAGCCTATGCCAAAAGCGGGTGGCGGTTGCAGCGGGTTGGCCAGCGCCCCTGGGGATAAGGGCTTGACGGCACCTGCCCCTGCCGCAGGTTTTGCGGGCGGACTGGGCATCACCCGATTCAATCGTTTGCTGGCGGCCAGGGGCTTTACCTGCTGCACAAAGCTTTGCCAATCCTCCTCCTTACGCGCTTCGCCAGGCTTAGTCGGCAATCGCAAATGGGGTGGCAGGGGGGGCTTAGCGGTCACGGATTTCGGCCAACAATCATGGATGCAATGGATGGGAACAACAGGGGGCTAGAATCGTTATAAATTCTAGGATAGAATCTGCCAAACGATAAGTTGGTTGGCATGGGTGGCAACATTCATTTGGCCAGTGAAGCGTTATCCGGTTACCCCGTTCGGCAGGAAAACAACCGATGACCGACAGCGCAAACAATTTTAATCTGCTGCGTGCAGCCGATGAATGGCTGGTTGATATCCGCCGTGCCTTTGCTGAGCAGACCATCTGGACGCCCCCTTTTGGCGCAACCGAAGGCGCGGATGAGGCGGTGGAGGCTGGGCGAAGCCTGCGTGCCTATCCGCTGGTCGGCCTTAGCATTGGGTTGGGCGGCGCCCTACTGCTGGCGGTGGCGGGCATGATCAACATGCCGCCGGGGTTGATTGCCTGGCTGATTCTGGCGCTGGTGGTGCTGTTTACCCGCGGCGCGGCGGAGATGCATTTGGCCAATTTTTTGCAGCCTGCCGGTTCCAAAATTGATTACGCCCGCGATTTATCGCAACCGTTAAGCGCGGCGGGCGTGTTGGTGCTGATTCTAACCGTTGGTGTGCGGGTGGCGGCGCTGGGGGTGGCGATCACGCCCGAACATGCCGCCGCCGCCTGGATCAGTGCGACCACGGGCGCGCGTGCCATTCTGCCGATGATCTTGGTCGAATTTTCCGCCAAAAATAACCGCGATTGGGATGTGCCCAGCCGTGCGGTCAGCATTCAGGCCTTCACGATTGGGGTGGAGGTGCTGTTGCTGTGTGGTGGGGTTACCGCGGGGCTAAGCGCCCTGTTTGTTGGGATTGCCGTATCGGCCGTCACCGCCCTTTGGTTGCTGAAAACCCATGGCGACAGTTTCCGTGAGGGGGTGTTGGGCGCGGTGCAAATGGTGGCGGAGCTGGCGATTATTTTAACCGTGGTTATTGTGCGTTAAGCGATGCGGCAACGGCACCTCCCCTTTCTGTTCAGCCTAATCGCCCTAAGTTTGTTTGGCCTGATTGGTTGCGCCGCCGACACCCCCGCCAGCCGCGCTTTTGAGGTGCAGGAGCTGGTGGATCGTGCCGCCAGCACCGCCAACACCATCCTTAAGGAAAATCGCCTAGGCAACAGCAGTTCGGTTCTGCGGGAGGCAAAGGCGGTGTTAATCGTGCCCAGCCATTTTCGCGGCGGCCTGATTTTGGGGGCTGAGGGGGGGCGCGGCGTGCTGTTGGCCAAAACCACCGCGGGCACCTGGAGTCCACCTGCGGTTTACACCCTGGCGGGGGGCAGTGTCGGGTTGCAACTGGGGCTGGAATCCAGCCAGGTGATTTTCATCATCATGAACGACAACGCTTTAGACGCGATTTTGTCGAACAATTTTAAGTTCGGCGCCGATATGAACGTCGCCTTTGGCCCCGTTGGTGGCGGGCGGGGTACCGCCTTTGCGGGCGGGTTTAAGCCCGATGTGTATGTCTACAGCCGCAACCGTGGCCTGTTTGGCGGCGGCGCGCTGAGCGGTGTTACCATTCAGGCCAAAGAAGATTGGAACACCGCCTACTACGGTTCGGGCGCCACCGGCCGCGCCATCGTGCAGGAGGGGTCGTTTGACCAGGCCGGCACCAACGCCCTCCGCACCCTGCTGCTGCAACCTTAGCGTTCTTCAATGATTGCATGATTGGCGGCTGGTGAGGCGGCCAGCATCGATGGCGTATCAAATTCAAACTGGTTTCTGACGTATATTGCCATTTATTGGCATTATGTGGTATGGTTGAGCATTAGGTGTCATTTCCGACAAGGGTTTTTATCATGGCCAACAGTCTAAACATTCAATTAACTGCTGAGCTGCGCCGCTATGTGGATGAGCGCGCCAGCGATGATGATGTCTATGCCACCCCCAGCGAGTATGTACGCGATCTTATCAGACGGGATCGCGCACAACGAATCACTGATGGAATTGTGCAGGGGTTGCGGGAAATCGGGCAGGGGCAGTCGATTAAAATCACTGCCATGGATATTTTTAACGAGGAATAGTCGTTTTGCCTCGGCGTTACTTTTTGTCCTCGATTGCCGTCTCTCATTTGCGTGAGCACAAGCGATGGTCAATCGCCCGATTTGGGCAAGCTATTACCAAGAAATATTTTGAGGACTTAGACAAAGCCTTTCAATATATAGCTGATCACTATGCCAGCTTGCCAGCACGCAAAGAGTTAACGGGGGATAGTGGTCTTGGCATCCATCCCATCAGGGAACATTTTGTCATTTTTTTGCCATTGCGGGATGGCGTGCACATTGTCGATGTGTTGAGGCAAAGCCAGGATGTTCCAAATATCATCAGGCAGAGTGCGGCAATTTTTGAACGAGAGATATTGCAGAACAGTTATTTAAGTTCATCTACGCAATAGGTTTAATCTGGCATAAGCGGTTGGCCGCGCAACGCCATCAATTCATCCTGGCGGCGGGCAAAAGGGGCGGGCTTATTTGGGGTTGGGCGCGTTATCATTGGCAATATAGTTTTCGGATTCATCCCACAATTTTTGCCAGTTTTTCAGGTATTTTTCGGCCAAGGCGGGGTTGTTTCGAATCACCATGACGTTTTCGGCGTTACGCTTTTCGGCGTTGGCGGTATAGTTAAAGCTGCCCGTTTGGATGGTGCGGTTATCGATCACGATGTATTTGTTGTGCATGATCGAATGTTTTCTATCCACCCTGACCAGGATTCCCGCATGAACCAATCGTGACACGATGGAATGTGTGCGCGGATTGGCCTGAGTCTTATCAACCACCGCCTTAACATCCACCCCCTTTTGATGGGCTTTGATTAGGGCATCGGCAATCGGTTGCGAGGTAAAGGAATAGGCGGCAATGCGGATGGTTTTTTCGGCCTGACCAATGTTGCGGGTGATCAGGGCGGTCGTTTTGGGCGATGGGGCAAAGGCCGTTTGCGTGTATTGCCGCGCCCATGACGATGGCGGCGCCATCAACAGGCCGATGGCAAACATCAGGGGTAACAGACGGCGCATGCATTCTCATTATTCTATAGTTTTTGCTAGGGGGTTTTGGGCACGTCTTTAGCCTGCTCCGACAACATCTTTTGCACCCGCGCAATTTGTTCGGGGGTTAGCTTTTTTTCCAGCTCGTCAAGGGCTAAAGTGGCCACCACATTCCCTTGCGCGTGCGCGGCCGATCGAGCATACCAGCCATAGGCGGCTTCGTAATCCCGCGTTACCCCCTTTCCTTCACGATACATCTCAGCAAGATTGTATTGCGCCTCTTCATGCCCCTGTTCAGCGGCCTTGCGGCACCAGGCCACCGCCTGACCATAATCCCGCGTTACCCCTTCTCCTTTATTATACATCCTAGCAAGCTGGTATTGCGCCTCAGCATCACCCTGCTCAGCGACCTTAATAAGGTTCGGCAAATCATCGGTGGTGGGCAGGTCTTTAATCGTGGGTTTCATGGCGTGACCTCCTAAAAAAAAGCGATTGTGGTCAGCGTATTACAAACCGTTTTGAGTGTCCAACATCACATCCTCAAAGGATAGATAGGCGCGCATGCCGCGGGGGGTATCGCTGAGTTGAAAGGTGACAATCGCCGACAGCGGCTGCCCCCTTAGGGCTAACAAATCCTCCTGCCGGCTGGCCAAACGGCGGCTAAGGTTGGCCTTTAGCCATTTGCCATTTTGATCCTTAAACATCGCCTGTACCAGGCCGGTGGTCGGTTCATTCACCGCAATAATTTCCAAATGGTTCAGGCAGAATTTGGGGGATGGATTCCCCTCACCAAAGGGTGCCAACTGTTGCAACTGCGCCATGAATTGCGGGTCTTGCCAGGCCAAGCTGCCAATATAATCGTCAAAATAGCGGGTGGTTCGCGCCAGGGTGCCTGGTTCAATCGCGGCCAGCCGTTGCTGAAAAAATTGTTTCAGCGCCTCAATCTCTGCCCCTGGATCCTGATTGGCAATCGCCATGCCCGCCGCCATCGCATGCCCGCCGCCATCGACCAGCAATCCCGCCGCCCGCGCCGCCAACACCGCCCCGCCCAGGTCAAAACCCTGAATCGAACGCCCCGAACCCTTGGCGGGATGCGCGCTCAGGCTAAAGGCCACGGCGGGGCGCTGATAAATCTCAACCAATCGGGATGAAATCAGGCCGATGATGCCGGGGTGCCAATCGGCATGCGCCACCACCAACACGCTGTCGGCGGCTGCGCCCTTTTGCACCTCCTGCTCCTCAACCCAGGCTAAGGCCTGGGCGGTGGCGGCCTGTTCCAATTGCCGCCGTTCCAGATTCAACCGATCCAACTCCGCCGCCAATTCATTGGCCTGGGCATCGGTCTGGCTGGTCAACAGGCGGGCGCCCAAATCCGCCTGCCCCACGCGCCCACCCGCGTTGATGCGGGGGCCCAACACGAAGCCACAGCTGTGCGCGCTGGGAATCTTGGTCAAATTGGCACTGGCCGCCAGGGCGCGTAGGCCAGGGTTGGCACTGCGCCGCATGACCTTAAGCCCCTGCGCCACCAGCGCCCGATTCAACCCCCGTAGCGGCATCACATCGCACACCGTTCCCAACGCCACCACATCCAACCATTGCAGCAAGTCGGGCAACTGTTCCGCGTCCCACCCCGCCACCTTCATCGCCCGTACCAGCGCGACCAAGAACAAAAAGCTGACGCCAACCGCGGCCAGGGTGTTGTAACCGCTGTCATCATCCAGACGGTTGGGGTTAATCACCGCATAGGCGGGCGGCAATTCAGGCTTAGCCTGATGGTGATCCAAGACGATAACGTCCAGCCCAATGGCCTTAGCCGCCGCCAACGGCTCAAAAGCCAGCGTGCCCGAATCGACCACAAAGACCAGTCGGCAACCCGCGTTATACAGCTCCGTCAAGCCCGCCGCGTTGGGGCCATACCCCTCATCAATCCGATCGGGAATGTGAATGCGCGGCTCATGCCCCAGGCTGCGGAAAAACAGGGTCAGCAGCGCGCTTGAGGTCGCGCCATCAACATCGTAATCCCCCCACACCGCCAACGGCTCATTGTTCTGCAAGGCCTGAATGGTGCGGGCAATCGCCCGATCCATATCGCGCAAGCTGTTGGGATTGCCCAGCTGTATCCGCAGGCTGGGATGCAAAAACAGCTCCGCCGCATCCAAATCCTCAATGCGCCCCGCCAACACATTGGCCAGCTGCGGCATCAATCCATAGCGTTGGCTAAGGGCAAGGCCGAACTGGCTATTGACCGGCTGCTGTTGCCAGTTATAGCCAAGAAAGGAGGCGTTGGGGGGGGATTGAGTCAATGCGTCACCTAAGGAGTCTGAAAAATCGCGGAGGGCAGGCCGTGCCATGGCGGCTAAGCCTTGGCGGCGAAATGTTGCCCGTAAAATCCCTGGCGGCGGCTGAAATTATGCTCAGCCTCAATTCGCCGCACCGTCCCGCTGTAGGCGCGCATGATTAACGAATGGGAAACGGCACCATTGGGGGTCAGCCGTATTCCCTTAAGCAGCGACCCATCGGTCACGCCAGTGGCGGCGAACATCACATCGCCCTGCGCCAGGTCGGATAGCTGGTATTTGCGGTTAAGGTCGGTGATGCCCAGCCGTGCCGCCCGTTCCCGCTCATCATCGTTGCGGAACAGCAATCGCCCCTGAATCTGCCCCCCGATGCAACACAGGGCGGCGGCAGCCAACACCCCCTCAGGCGCGCCCCCACTGCCCATATAAATATCGATACCGCTTTCGGGCAGCACGGTGGCGATAACCGCGCTGACATCCCCATCTTGAATCAGGTTGATGCGGGCGCCGGTGGCGCGAATATCGGCAATCAACTGGGCATGGCGGGGGCGATCCAACACGCACACCATCAAATTTTCGACCAGGGTGCCTTTGGCGGCGGCCAGCTGCGCCAAATTTTGGGCGACAGGCGCATCCAGATCCACCACCCCGTCGGGCAGACCACCCCCAACGGCGATTTTGTCCATATAAACATCGGGCGCCTGCAACAAATTGCCATGCTGCGCCATCGCCACCACCGCCAGGGCGTTGTTACCGCCGACAGCGGTTATTGTGGTGCCCTCTAAGGGATCCAACGCCACGCTGACCTTTGGCCCACGGCCAGATCCAACCTTTTCGCCGATATACAGCATCGGCGCCTCATCCCGTTCGCCCTCACCAATCACGATGGTGCCATCGATATCCAGGCTGTTCAGGGCGTTGCGCATGGCATCAACGGCGGCCTGATCGGCGGCCTTTTCATCACCGCGGCCAACAAAGCGACAGGCGGACAGGGCGGCGGCCTCCGTCACCCGCACCACTTCAAGGGCTAGGTTGCGATCCATAAAGGCTGGCGCCGTGGGTGGGGTATCCTGCAGATTCATCATCGGAACAACTTGCGGTTTTGATTGCGTATTCATGGCTTAAGTTAAGCAGGTTATCGCCAACCTCGCAATGGCCAACCTATTTGGCCGCCTCTTTCTGCGGCTTCCATTCACGGCTGCGTTTTTGGGCATCGGCGATTTGGTCAGGCTTAAGGCGGGTACGCCCCAGGCGATCGCGGCGCCGTATCATCTCCACATAGCCGCTGCTGGCGGGTGAGCTGTTGGCCACCGCAACGCTTAGCCAGTAATAGGCCTGCACAAAATCCTGCGCCACGCCCGTGCCCATTTCGTAACAGCCACTCAGGTAAAATTGCGCCCGCACATCCCCCTGCGTCGCCGCCCGTTGGTACCACTTCACCGCCTCCTGCGGGTTTTGCGCCACGCCATAGCCAAATTCATGGGCGATGCCCAGGTTGGTTTGCGCGATTGCATCGCCGCGGTTGGCGGCAGCCTCCATCATCGCCATCGGGGTTTGCGGCTGGACAGGGGCTTGTGCCTGTGCCTGTTCCTGCGCGTGAACAAGGCCTGGCTGAACCAGCATCAGCGCCCCCCCTATCGCCATCACGAAACCAAAACTGCGACGCATCATCCCCCCCCTTTTTTAAAAAGCTTAGCCGCCACCCCCATCACAGAATCTTCTTAAAAGAATCATCGATGCAGGCTTACGAAAATTCCGCCATGCGACTATACTGCTGGCATGAACGATTTACGAGACCAAAACACCATGGGTGGCCGTTGGCGGCGTTACGCGCAGGTGACGGGGGCGATGGGTGGCCTGGCCGCACGGGTGGCGGGCGAAAAAGTCTTTGGCGTCACCATCAATCGGGAAAACCATGCGCAGGAGTTGCGGGCGGCGCTGGGTGGGCTGAAAGGCCCCCTGATGAAGGTGGCGCAGATTCTGTCAACCGTGCCCGACCTGCTGCCCGAGGAATATGTGCGCGAACTGGCACAGTTGCAGGCGAACGCGCCAGCGATGGGCTGGCCATTTGTGCGCCGCCGCATGCAGACGGAGTTGGGTGCCGATTGGCAAAGCTGCTTTGCGGAGTTTAGCCAGGCGGCTTCGGCGGCAGCCTCATTGGGGCAGGTGCACCAAGCCCGCGGCCATGATGGTCAGCTGCTGGCTTGCAAGCTGCAATACCCCGATATGGCGGCGGCGGTTGAGGCGGATTTGAAACAGCTGCGGCTGCTGATTGCCCTGTACGAACGCTATGACAAAACCATCCGCACCCAGGAAATTCACCAGGAGATCAGCGATCGCCTGTGGGAGGAGTTGGATTATGAGCGGGAGTTGCGGCAGATGCAGCTGTACCAGCATATGTTGGCGAATGAAGCGGGGGTGCATGTGCCGACCCCGCGCCTGGATCTGTCAACGGGGCGCCTGCTGACCATGAGTTGGCTGGGCGGGCAACCGATGATCGCCGTGACCGACCATCCCCAAGAGTTTCGCAACCAAGTCGCCCTGAACATGTTTCGTGCCTGGTATGTGCCGTTCTATCACCACGGCATCATCCATGGCGACCCGCATATGGGCAATTATTCGGTGCGGGAGGATGCCAGCATCAATTTGTTGGACTTTGGTTGCATCCGCGTTTTCCCGCCCAGTTTTGTTAAGGGGGTTATCGATCTCTACCGCGCCCTGCAAAGCCATGACACCGAATTGGCGGTCAGCGCCTATGAAAGCTGGGGCTTTAGCGACCTGTCGAAGGAGATGATTGGGGTGCTGAACCAATGGGCCAGCTTTGTCTACGCACCGTTGATGGAGGATCGGGCAAGGCGGCTGCAAGAAACCAACTCAGGCATTTATGGGCGGGAGGTGGCGCGGGCGGTGCATCAACAGCTGCGCGAGCTGGGCGGGGTTAAGCCGCCGCGCGAATTCGTTTTTATGGATCGCGCCGCCGTCGGCTTAGGCTCCGTCTTCCTGCGCCTAAAGGCTGAGGTAAACTGGTACCAGCTGTTTCACGAGCTAATCGGCCAGTTCGACGTCGCCGCCGTCACCACCCGCCAACAGGCCGCCTTAGCAAAAGTAGGGTTGTTGGGATGATGGCCTATATCCCCAACACCGTGGTGAACGCGATGTTTGACCAGGGATGGACGGCGGTGCGGGCGTGGCGGGAATATCTGGGCTTAACCCAGGCACAGGTGGCCGAACGCCTGGGTATCAGCCAACCCGCCTTTGCCCAGCAGGAAGCCAGCCCGCGCCTGCGCAAGGCCATCCGCGACAAAATCGCCGCCGCCCTGGGCATCACCCCCCAACAGCTGGCGGTTTAGCGACCAAAATTTCCCCTGGGGTCACGAGTGGATCCTAACTCTGGCAGGGTTTCCCCGATGAACTCAAGGAACAAGTTGCGAAGTGCCTCCACATTTGCGTCAGGGTCTGCCGCCGTCAGAACCACCATAAACAAGGCTTCTAGCCGTTCTAGATTCAGTCCATGTTGAGCCCGCTTATCGCTAAGATCGGCTAAGGTTAGTCTAGCCAGATCTAATAGTTCATCAGGAGCTTCCAATGACTCTGTAAGAAATTGGCGCAGTCTTTCAACAGGACTACCTTCAAGATTTTCATATTTCTCCCAGAAAGTTTCTATCTGCGCCGTTACCGCCTGTGCTATGATAACATCAGCAAGCGTTATATCGTCATGAGTCATAATGTTAGCCATCATTATTTTGTGTTATCTTGTTACAAGCTGGGTGAACTGTTCCAACAAAATTGCCCCAATGTCAATGTCAACAGATGGCCTCTCCTGCGATGGGCGGGCGGCGGCTTGACGTGCCCTGGCTGCCAGTTTTTCTAAGCTTGTGGGCTCCTCCCCCCGTTGGATACGCGCCCAACGATCATAGGTTGGAATCAATTGGATTGCTTGATTCGCCCCGTCCCGTTGATCCATATGGGGGGTGATAGACGTAAACAACGACATATCTGGCTTCAGACAGTCTCCTCTGTGGGCTGATTCTTTACCGTATTTCGCCTCAAAAGCCTGAATGCGAGCCCGCAAGTTTGGTGGGAAACAAAGCAGTCTGGGTTCTATCAGTGGAACCCCTGCCGCATCTTCCCCAAACGCCTCCTTCCCCTCTCGAATTGCTTGTTTATCTTCTTGCCTGACAGGAAAAGCCCCCCGCATTCGACGCACAACATCGAAGGGAACGCGAAGAGCAACCAAGTTCCACGGCTTGGTCACATCAACAGGGTTGCCACCATCTCTATTAATTTCTACCAAAGAGGTCAGCAAGCCCGCATAACGCCATTGTGCTGCGAGGGATCGATCCAAAAATTCGGGAGTGATATTGCTGTGTATCTGGTAACGCGCTTTACAATCGCTAATAGAAAATTGCTTTATATTACGGAGATCGTGAGCACCGAGTGTCGTAGCAGCAAAATAAATACTCAATAAACCCTCTCCACCCATTGAAGTCTTTGCATACCAAGATTCTAAAGTCGTTTTATCAAAAGCTACCTTCCTGAAAAAACTTGGTCGAGCACTCAGTTGCTCCTTTAAGCCGTCTTTGTTAAACGGCATTCCGTTCATCCCATAACCTAATTGCAACCAAACTAAAGGCTCAGCGTAATCAACATAATACTCTCCTGGCCAATTTGGCGGAAATCCATTTATCAAATGAAGAACGTCATGCGTCAATCTGCGAACTGACCCTGCTGTTTTTTTAACAAACTCATCACTTGGTTCTGTTTCACAAGCCTGCCACCATTCACTGGAAACCCTACGCCGATGGTCGGGATTGCTTAGATCGAGCGTTTTTCGATTCAGATACGGCAAAACCGCTTTAGGGTTGCCCGTAAAATGGCAGTGCCATTCTCTCAACAACTCGCCAAAGACAATGCTGTTGCTGTCATCCAACCGCCCCGTGACCCGCGTTGCAAAGCCGCGTTCACGAATACCTGCCTTTTCGGGAAAAACCCTAACGTTATCAGTCGTTGGCATCGATAAAATTCCACTATAGTTAAATCAATGTTCTTTATTGTGATATTGCATGAATGCAATGATAATGTCAACAATAGTGATACTATATTTCGTAATTTTATCTGTCAGCGGTTTTTTATGCCAAAAAGATCCCTGGGCTGCCGCTAAGGCGGCAATCGCCCCCCTCCCACCCCCTAGCCCCCAAACGGGTTGCTGACCAGGATCACGTCTTCGCGTTTGGGGG
>VEQJ01000216.1 GCA_018883285.1 Alphaproteobacteria bacterium | reverse complement strand
GAACACCATTCGGGCGGTGCTGCGTGATGTGCAAATCCGTGAGCAGGCGGGCGAGATTCAAAAGCTTATCCGCCTGATGCAGGATGATGTGAGCACCCTGGGCGAACGGGTGGATAAGGTGCGCAAGCAATTCACCACCGTCAGCCAAACCCTGGAAGATGTTGATACCTCGCGCAAACGGATTGCCGCCCGCGGCACCCGCATTTTGAACATTGAGTTGCAACAGCCCGCGGTGGCCGATCTGGTTACCGACCAAATGGCTAAGCCTGAATCGTTATTAGACGCTAACCCCCTAAGATTGGTGGAACCATGAACCATTTGACCCGCTTTTTGGCCTGGCTGCTATGTTTAATGCTGCTGAATGTGGCGGCTGGCTTAGCGCACGCTGAGGATCGTGCGACGGCGGCGGGCGGTGAAAAAACTCTGGGGACGTTGGTGGTGCCTGGGGATGGCGCGGGCGCGGCAGGGGGTGGTGGTGAATCGGCCAAGGCTGTTTCTGCTAAGGAAGATAGCGCTAAGCAGGAGGGTTCCGCCAAACAAGATGCGCAAGAAGAAAAAAAACAGCCTGTCAGCTCCCCCGCCGCGGCGGCATCTGCCAAAACGCCGCAAAGCAGTGAGGAGCTTAGGGCGTTGATCCGCGTGTTGGAGGATGATGGGGCGCGCGCCAAGCTGTTGGGGGATCTGCGGCAATACTCTGGCCAGCCTGCTGCTGCACCTTCACCTGCCCCTGCCGCTGCCCCTGCTGCAGCAACCCCTGGCGCGGCGATAGCCTCTGGCGTGGCGGCGTTGGGTGGTATCGTCAATCAAACCGCTACCGCCGCCGCCGACACCGCGGGTTTAGAGCTGTTGGTGGGCTTTTCCGATCTGATTAACCAGTTCAGCCAGGATACCGTGGATCTGTTGGTGGCGATGGCGGAGATTCCGCAAAAGCTGGTGACCTGGTGGAAGGGGGGGGGCGAAATTCCCACCCCCGACCGCGCAATCCAGCAATTAGAGCTGTGGTTGGGTCTGTTCGCCCTGTTTTATCTTACCAAATTGATTGGCAGGCGGCTGATGGGATCGCCCGCCCATTATATGGATTTGCAAGTATCGTTGGTGCTGCGGCTGTTGCCATTGGTTATGGGCGGTATGCTGTGGCTGGGCTGTTTTTTCTTCAGCAGCAGCCTGTTGGTGGCCAGCATGAAGCAAATCGCTGGCACGGATCGGCGTATCGCCCTGGCCTTAATTGAGGCGCTGACCATCAGTGGCGGTATCAGCTGGCTAAGGCTGGTATTCCTGCCCCGGCTTAGCCAGCGTCAGGAAAAACACAGCCGCCGCCTGAACCGGTTGTTGGATGTCGCCCTGGCGCTGTTGATTTACGGCACGATCGGGGTGCAGCTGTTGGCGGCTGAGGGGGTGGCGATTGGCGTGCGGCGGATGGCGCTAAGCCTGGCCTATCTGTTGGCGGCTGGCCTGCTGGTGGTAATTGCGGTGCTGTCGCGCACCCAGGTGCAGGCCTGGTTGCGGCAATCGGCGGCGCATCACCCCAATTCGCAATGGGCTAAGATTCAGGTGGCGATTGCCGCCTTTTGGGTGCCGATGGTGGCGTTGGGGATGGCCGTGGCCTATGGCCACTGGCTGCTAACCCGTCAGGAGCATAACAGCTGGCTGCTGATAGCGCTGGCCAGCCTGGTGGTGGCCTCGCTGGTGGTGCGGCATGGTTTGGCGCTGATTACCATGCTGATGGCGCGGTTAGAGCGGTCGATTGTCGCCCTGGATCAGCGCGGGTTGGGGCTGTCCAATCGGGTAAAGCTTTACAGCTCTGTCTTTGGTGGGCTGCTGAAAGCGCTGTTTTTGATTCTGGTACTCAGCAGTTTGCTGTCGATTTGGCAAATTAAGGGGGTTAACTGGCTGGGCAGCAACAGTGGGCAGTATTTGGTGCAGCGGGTCATCAGCCTGTTGCTGATTACCCTGTTCGCGGTTGCCATGTGGGAGCTGTTAAATTGGCTGTTGCATCGCTTGATTCACCAGGCGACTCGTGCCGATGGATCCCCCAACCCCCGCCTGCAAACCCTGTATCGATTGATTCGCACGGTGGTCAGCATGGCCTTTGGCGCGTTGTTGGTGCTGATGATTTTGTCAGAAATGGGGGTCAATATCGCACCGCTGTTGGCGGGGGCAGGGATGATCGGGGTGGCGGTTGGCTTTGGTGCCCAAAGCCTGGTCAAAGACGTGCTGAACGGTATCAACATGCTGATGGAAGACAGCGTCAACCTGGGCGATTTGGTCGATCTGGCGGGGCAGAGTGGCACGGTTGAGGATCTAACCCTGCGTAGCCTGAAACTGCGCGATGTCAGCGGCTGCGTGGTGACCATCCCGCTGGGCAGCATCACAACCATTAAGAACTGGAGCCGTGATTATGGCCACCAAGTGCTTGAGGTTGGCGTCAGCCACCAAGCAGACCTGCAAAAGGTAGAGCAGGTGTTGAAAACCGTATCGGACAGCCTGGTCAAAGATCCCGAATTGCAAGAAAGCATTCTGGAACCCGCCGATTTCTGGGGCGTGGATCGCATTGATGACAAGCTGGTGTATGTCAAGCTGCGTATCAAAACCGTGCCGATGAAACGTTGGGCGGTGGCGCGTGCCTTTTACCTTAAGGCCAAAACCGCCCTGGATAAGGCTGGCATTGCCATGACCCCACCTCAGCATGGTGCTTAGGGATCCTGAGGAGCCTGCGGCGGGGAGAGAGCGAAGCGGCTACGGCTAGAGCGAAAACCCGCTAATCAAACCCCGTGCGGGAAC
>VEQJ01000215.1 GCA_018883285.1 Alphaproteobacteria bacterium | reverse complement strand
CGTTCAGGGAGTCCAGAATGTTGGTGATGGTCAGCTTGCCCGCCTCATCCACCGCCGCCTTAAACGGCTGCCAAAAATCGCGCAGTAGCTGTTGCCAGGCCAGGCCGCCGCCCGACACATCGTCCAATTGGTTTTCCAACGCGGCGGTAAAGTCATATTCCACATAATGATGGAAAAAGTTGGTCAGAAAGCTGGCCAGCAGGCGCCCGCGATCCTCTGGCACAAAGCGCTTTTTCTCCAGCCGCACATAGTTCCGCTCCTGCAACACCTGGATAATGCTGGCATAGGTGGATGGGCGGCCGATTCCCAACTCCTCCATTTTCTTCACCAGGCTGGCCTCCGAATAACGGGGCGGCGGCTCGGTAAAATGCTGGCTGGGGGTAACATCGCGGGTGGCGACCCCATCGCCCTGTTGCAGCGGGGGCAGCGCGCGATTCTCCTCCTCCGACTCATCGTCGCGCCCTTCCTGATACAACTTTAGATAACCATCAAAACGCATCACCATGCCGGTGGCGCGCAGGCCAACGGTGCCGTCTGGGTTCAACAGGTCAACACCGGTTTGATCCATCACCGCCGCCGCCATCTGGCTGGCCAACGCGCGCCGCCAGATCAGGTCATACAGCCGCGCCGCATCGGGTTCCAACGCGCGCACCACCATCTCTGGCGTGCGGGAAAAATCGGTGGGGCGAATCGCCTCATGCGCTTCTTGCACATTCTTGGCCTTGGATTTGTATCGGCGGGGCTGCTCCGGCACATAGGCGTCGCCATAGGATTTGCCGATATGCTGGCGGGCGCTCGTCAACGCCTCCTCCGCCATATACAGGCCATCGGTACGCATATAGGTAATCAGCCCAACATTCTCCCCCTTCAGCTCCACCCCCTCATACAGCCGTTGCGCCAGCTGCATCGTGCGGGTCGCCGACAGCCCCAATTTCCGTGAGGCCTCCTGCTGCAAGGTTGAGGTGGTAAAGGGCGGCGGGGGGGTGCGCTGCACCGTTTTGGGTTCCAGCTTCGCGACCGCAAAGGCGGCGGCCTGAATCCGCGCCACCGCCGCCTCAGCACTGGCCTGATTGTTCAGATCAAATTTATCCAGCTTGCGGCCATCCAACTGGTTCAGGCGCGCCACAAAACCCTGCCCCTGTTTGGAGGCCATCTGCACCTCAATCGTCCAGTATTCCTGGGGGCGGAACCGCTCAATCTCACTTTCCCGCTCCGCAATCAGGCGCAGGGCGACCGATTGCACCCGCCCGGCTGAGCGGCAGCCAGGCAATTTGCGCCACAACAGGGGCGACAGGGTAAAGCCGACCAAATAGTCCAACGCCCGCCGCGCCAAATAGGCCTGGATCAAATGCTGATCTAACTCCCGCGGTTTGGTAAAGGCCTTCAGGATGCTTTGCTTGGTGACCTCGTTAAAGGTTACCCGCTCCACCCGCGTTTTGCCCAATTGATTTTGACCGCGCAGGCTTTCCAAGACGTGCCAGGAAATCGCCTCCCCCTCTCTATCCGGGTCGGTGGCCAGCACCAGGGTTTCCGCGCCCTTCACTGCCTTGGCAATCTCACGCATTTGTCGGCTGCCGCGATCGGCCAGCTCCCAACTCATGGCAAAATCTTCGTCCGGCTTAACCGACCCATCTTTGGCGGGCAGATCGCGGACATGGCCGTAGGAGGCCAACACCCGATAGTCTGGACCCAAATATTTGCCAAGGCTTACCGCCTTAGAGGGCGATTCAACCACCACCACTTTCATTGTTGCCTGCTCACCTTAGGATATCGTTCGAAGGCGACTCTAATCACAGCTGCAATGGTTTTGCAGCAAAAAAAATGCAAGCTGTAAAATCCTTACCTGCAGCTATTGGTGGGAGTATTTACGTGTCAAATTCTTGCAAGGAGTTATCGCTGATTACTTTAATGAGAAATGTTAGGTGTCAGCCCCAAAGAAGAAGCACTGAAAGGCTGACGATTAAAGAAGGTAGCAACCGCGCATAGTAGATGTATCGGTATCCATCATGCTGCGCCCCCATTTTAGCAACCGCTTCCTCATGGCTTTCTACCATATCGTGGACGGGTTTTGATCTAACGCACTCCAACTATCGCGTACAGCCCCCACACACGATGCCTAACCGTTGGATCCAATGTTTTCATGACTGCGCCCGCCTTCCCAAAATCGTTTTCGTCGCACCACCACCAGCGGGACAAAAATGGTGCCCGGGAGAGGACTTGAACCTCCAAGGGATTGCTCCCGCTAGCACCTGAAGCTAGTGCGTCTACCAATTTCGCCACCCGGGCAGGGAGGGGTGATAGAATACATAAATCCCCCGCCATAGCCAAGCACATTTTCATCAAAATTGGCCATATCCAATTTTATGGGTGGGAAAGCGCCCAAAAGCGCAAAAAGTCGTTGAACATTGCGTCAATTCGTTGGATAAGAGAACAGGTAGCAGAAGCGCCCCGCTAGATCAGAATTTGCTTATTGCTTTTGTTTGGGTTAATTTTTGGTTGCCATGTTGGATAGCCCGTTAATTTATTAGGAGTTTGTTGTGTCCATGTCGTTAAATCTTACCGTTTCCAATCCACAAAATGAACTGAAACCCCGTTTGGCGGTGGTCGGCGTAGGTGGGGGCGGCAACAACGCCATCGACAACATGATCCGCCTGGATTTAGAGGGGGTGGACTTTATCGTTGCCAATACCGATGCCCAAACCCTGTCGCAATCGAAGGCGCCGTTGAAAATTCAGCTGGGGGCGAAGCGCACCAAGGGTCTGGGAGCGGGCGCCCGCCCCGATGTTGGCCGTGAGGCCGCTGAGGAGGCGATTGCCGAAGTGCTGGAC
>VEQJ01000214.1 GCA_018883285.1 Alphaproteobacteria bacterium | reverse complement strand
GCCTGGATCAATCGCCGAACGTGCAGTTTCTGCCCAAACCCTTTGGCCTGCAGCAACTGTTGGCCAAGGTGAATGAGGTTCTTAAGGAGAAGGATGCGGGCTAGGGGGGCATAGCCAAGCGGGCTATCCAGCTTTAATCAAGGGTTGACGGCCAAGTTCTGGTGGTTACTATTGCAGACAGATAAGTCCCTTGGGGGCATAACTTGCAGTAAAAGGTTTTTATTATGGCTTGGTCAGCAAATTTGGGTTTTCCCGTCATCGGTTTGAAACGCGAAACAAAAAAAGCGTTGGAGGCGTTTTGGTCAGGGCAAATGACCGCCGATGAGATGTTGGCAACCACGGCTGGCATAACCAAGGGCAATTGGGTGCGCCAACAACAGGCAGGTCTAGATTTTATCCCCAGCGGTGAATTTTCCCTGTACGACCGTATGTTGGATGCCGCCGTGATGATCGGGGCGGTGTCGGATCGCTATGCGCCATTGGCCAAGGCGGATGCGCTGACCCATTATTTCGCGCAGGCACGCGGATTTCAGGGGGAGTTTGCCGGTCAAAAATTGGATCTGGCCGCCCTGGACATGACCAAATGGTTTGACACCAATTACCACTATTTGGTGCCAGAGTTAACGGGTGACAGCCAATTCAGCCTGACCGATAATCAACCGCTTAAGGCCTATCAGGCCGCAAAGGCGGCGGGATTTACCACCCGCCCCGTCGTGATTGGCCCCATCACCTTTTTGTGGCTGGCCAAAATTAAGGGGGGGCAAGAATCCTTGCCGCGCCTGCTGGATCGCCTGTTGCCTGTTTACGAAAGCGTGCTGCAGGAATTGGCGGCTGCCGGGGTGGAGTGGGTGCAGGTGGATGAACCCGCCCTGGTCATGGATCTGCCAAAATCGGTGGCGGCCTTGTACAGCGCCAGCTATCAACGGTTGAAAAAGGCCGCGGGCAGCACAAAATTGATGCTAACCACCTATTTTGATGGGTTGCGTGAGAATTTGGCGATGGCCACCAAGCTGGATGTCGATGGGTTGCATTTGGATCTGACCCGCGCCCCGAAGGAGGGTTTGGCGGCGGCGGAGCAGGCGCCCGCCCACCTGCTGCTATCCCTGGGGGTGATTGACGGCCGCAACATCTGGCGCGCCGATTTGTCAAGCAAGCTGGCGGTGTTAGAGGATATTGCCAGCCGCGTTGGGCAGGATCGCTTGATTGTCGCGCCATCCTGTTCCCTGTTGCACAGCCCGATTGATTTGGCCGAAGAAGGCAAAATGGATGCGGAAATCAAAAGCTGGATGGCCTTTGCCCAACAAAAATTGGTTGAGGTGCAAACCCTGGTTAAGGGGCTGAACCAAGGGCGCAGCGCGATAGCCGCTGAGCTGGCGCAGTCCGATGCCGCGGTGGAAAGCCGCCGCCAATCAACCCGCGTCCATAACCCCAGCGTTAACGCGCTGTTGGCTGAATTTTCCAGCAAGACGATCGCGCGCACCAGCCCCTTTGCCCAGCGTTGGCAGGCGCAACAGGCCAGCCTGCAGCTGCCGATTTTCCCCACCACCACCATTGGTTCCTTCCCGCAAACGCCAGAGGTGCGCGAAATGCGTCAGCAGTTGCGTAAGGGAACGCTGACGCAGGCTGACTACAACAAGCAAATGAATGATCAAATTGCGGCGGCGGTGCGTTGGCAGGAAGAAATCGATATGGACGTGTTGGTTCATGGTGAGTTTGAGCGTAACGACATGGTTGAGTATTTTGGGGAACAGCTTGATGGTTATGTGTTCAGCAGCAATGGTTGGGTGCAAAGCTATGGGTCACGCTATGTTAAGCCGCCGATTATTTTTGGCGATGTGTCGCGCCCCAAGCCGATGACGGTGGCCTGGACTCGTTATGCCCAAAGCCTGACCAAAAAACCCATGAAAGGCATGTTGACGGGGCCCGTTACCATGTTGCAATGGTCGTTTGTGCGGGATGATCAGCCGCGTTCCTCAACCTGTCGTCAATTGGCCTTGGCCATTCGCGCTGAGGTGTTGGATCTGGAATCGGCTGGCATCAACATTATTCAGATTGATGAACCCGCAATTCGTGAGGGGTTACCGCTGCGCGATGCAGACCGCCAGGCCTATTTGGATTGGGCGGTGGGCAGCTTCCGCCTTAGCTACTTCGGCGTTAAGGACAGCACGCAAATTCACACCCACATGTGCTATTCCGAATTTAACGACATCATGCCGGCGATTGCCGCGATGGATGCGGATGTTATTTCGATTGAAACCTCACGCTCGCACATGGAATTGTTGGAAGCCTTTGTGGACTTTCACTATCCCAACCAGATTGGACCCGGGGTTTACGACATCCATTCCCCCCGCTTGCCCAATGTGGCGGGCATGGTGGAGTTGTTGGAGCTGGCCGCCGCCCGCCTGAAGCCTGAGCAAATTTGGGTTAACCCCGATTGCGGCCTGAAAACCCGCAAGTGGCCAGAGGTTAAGCCCGCCCTGGCCGCGATGATTGATGCGGCTAAAGTGCTGCGTCAAAAATATCAGCAGGCAGCGCCTTTTTTACTGCAGCAAGCATCGCATCGGCATCGTCAACATGCAGGGTGGTAATCCCATTAGGATCAGGCAGCGCTACAGGGCCGCTGATGAGCGTAACCTCTGCACCGGCGGCAGCAAGCGCCTGCGCAATCGCATGGCCTTGCTTGCCCGAGGAGCGGTTGCCGAGATAGCGCACTGGGTCAATCGCCTCCGCGGTTGGGCCGCTGGTGACAATCGCCCGCTTGCCCGCAAGCGGGCCTTTGCCTGCTGTCCCGCGCGTAAGAAAGGCAACAATGTCCGCAGGCTCTGCCATGC
>VEQJ01000213.1 GCA_018883285.1 Alphaproteobacteria bacterium | reverse complement strand
CACCAGATGGCGGCGGCTGTCCGGATCGCGTTGCAAGCCATCAATCAGGGCGGTGATTTGGTCAATCCCCTTGCCCTTACCCAGGGTTTCGCCGCCAAAATCGCGCCATTGCTGGCCATAAATGGGGCCCAGATCGCCATTGTCGTCCGCCCATTCATCCCAGATGGTCACGCGGTTGGCCTGTAGATAGCCAACATTGGTGTCACCCTTCAGGAACCACAGCAATTCATGGATAATCGCCCGCAGGTACAGCTGCTTGGTGGTTAGCAGGGGAAAACTGCTGCTCAGGTCAAAGCGCAGTTGATGGCCAAAACTGGCCAGGGTGCCAACCCCCGTTCGATCCACCTTGCGGGTGCCATGCTGGCGAATATGGCTTAACAGATTCAGATAGCCCGACTCGCCCATGGTCGCCACAAGGCCGACACCACCAACCCCGCCGTTAACTTTTGTTTCATCATTTGGCGAAATTGCGGTCATTGGTCGGTCATATCCTTAAGTTAAGGTTAATACATGCCCAGGCGTTGCATGAATCCCAAACCCCCGTGGGGGGGCAGATGATGCAACTATAACCTTGGTTCGACCAAACAGGAAGTGTCCGATGATGCCGACAGAAATGGTGGATGTTTTGCCAGAGGCTGTATCAGATGATTTAGGCGACAAGCCAAGAGATTTTCTTCCTGCAGAGATTGCGGCGGAGCGAGAAGCGTTAGAGCAGCAATGGAATAGGCAAAACGGCCAAGCTTCATCTCATGATGGCGTTACTACCGCCCCCGCGGCTAGCCAGGTCTGGTCACTGGGTTCGGTTGGGGCAGTTTTGGGTAGCGTGCTTAAGGTGGCCGCGCAGGCCATTACCTTTAGCCGCCAAGCCATCGTTAAAAGTCTTGCCTGTATAGGAATTTCTTTTGATCAAGCGGCAAATACCCATGCATCGGATGCGGCGAATGATAGTGGTACCACCACTGCTGAAAATCAATGGCAAGTTGTTGAAGAATCTAGGGGCAACATGTTGGTTCATAACGCTTTAATACAGAAAATTAATGAAATGCAACGATAGATCTGATTCCTAAAATAGTCTAATCACCCCAGTTAAGGACAGGGGTTGGGATAAAGAGATAGTGGCGATAAGAGTGGGCAGGGTATCGCCGTTATAAGGTCGTCATCCTCCGCGAAAGCGGGGGATCCAGATGATGGAACCGCCTGTAAAACCGTTAGGTTTTGAGATCCTACCCACAGGGGGTAGGATAACAACGGTGTGGCGGCAGGGGGGATCTGGATCTCCGCCCCCTTTTTGAAAAGGCGGAGATGACGATAGAGAGGCGGGGGCGCGGTTAGGCGCGCTGGGGCATGGCGATGGTTAGCAAATGCTCTACAAGCCTAGCCGCTTAATTTTTCCAGCGCCGCTGCCAGTTGCCCATCCAGCGCCGTCACACCGCCGGCATCATGAGTCGTCAGCCGCACCACCACCTTGTTCCAAACATTGCTCCACTCGGGATGATGCGCCATCGCCTCAGCCACCAGAGCCGCTTTTGTCATAAAGCCAAAAGCGCCGACGAAATCTTGAAACACAAAGCGTTTTTCAATCGCCTTGCCATCCATCACCTCCTGCCAGCCAGGCAAGCCAGCCAGCAGCTCTTGGCGTTGCGCGGGGGTAAGCAGGTTGGGTTTGGTCATCTAAGACTCCGTAGCGCGATGGCGGAAGAACTTCATCATTCAGGCTAGTTAGAGCATTAAACCTGGCCTGCCGAGCCGTAGCGCGGTGTAACGCGCGAAGGCTGGTGGGCGTGGTAGGTCTCGAACCTACGACCTCTACGATGTCAACGTAGCGCTCTAACCCCTGAGCTACACGCCCTTTATCAGCAAGGGGATTTTTATCTTTACGGGAACTGCCGATAATCGGCAAGGGGGGTGTTGGCGATTATCCTAATCCGCGCCAAAACTGGCACAGGCCTTGCAATACCTAAGCCATGATGGCGAACAAGATTTTTCATAACCGATGGGGCTTGGTGGGGTTAACCCTGCTGACACTTGCCTTTACCAGCGTGGCCAACAATCCCGCTCACGCCATGATGATGGCCAACAACGCTGGCGCTATCCGCGATTGCAGCCCGCTGATGCGGATGGCTGAGGCGCAATATGGCATACCCGACCGCCTGTTGCAGGCGATTGCCTATGCCGAATCGGGACGCACCGACCCCAAAAACGGACGGCGGGTTGCCTGGCCATGGACGATTAACGCTGAGGGCGACGGCTTTGTGTTCGACTCCAAGGCGGCCGCCATCAATCGGGTTCGGGCGTTGCGTCAACAGGGGGTCGAAAGCATCGATGTCGGCTGTATGCAGGTGAATTTAATCCACCATGCCGACGCCTTTGACAATTTGGAACAGGCCTTTGAGCCAGCCTATAACATCGACTATGCCGCCCGCTTTTTGAAAAGCCTGCAGCAAGAGACGGGATCCTGGGCACAGGCGGTGGCGTTTTACCATTCCCGCAACCAAAACATCAGCGATGGCTATCGGCAAAAAGTGCTTAGCCTGTGGCAAAAAACCCGCCCCGATGGCATGGTCGCGGGGGCAAAACGGACACAGCCAGCCGTGTTGGCGGCCAATGCTACCACCACCACCGCTTCCCCTGCCACCATCAACAACATGGCTAACGCCCGTTATCGCGCTTTAGCGGTTGGTAATCAGGGCATGGGGGTCAGCAATCCCCGCCTGGCAATGGGCAGTCGGGTGGATGCGCCCCGCCCGATCAACGGCCGTTATCGCCTGGCGATGGGTACCCCTGCCCCCAATCAGATGCAGGCCAGTTCATCATTACAGGGGCAGCTGGAGGGGCAGGCGC
>VEQJ01000212.1 GCA_018883285.1 Alphaproteobacteria bacterium | reverse complement strand
GTTTCCACCCGCCGATAGGTCACCCCATCGCCCAGCACGCTTTTGACCTGGTTCAGCACATAGCCTTGCGCCGATTCCATATCCTTAGGCAGTTGCAGGCGGATTAACAGGGCGTTGGTGTCCCCCAATTCCTGCAACTCCACCCCGCCCAGTTGCAACTGGTTCAGCTTGTCACGCAGGGGTGCCAAATCAGGCTTGGTAGGCAAAACCGCTTCAACCAACACGCCGCCCGCAAAATCAATGCCGAAATTCAAGCCGCGCAGCAGCAGCAGCAGGATGGCGCCAATGGTTAAAAAGGCCGACAACCCAATCGCCAGCTTACGTTTGCTAAGAAAATCAATCACCCGCAGGCCGCCCACTTGGTTGGCAGAAGCCTTAGGCGTCGCGCCTTTGCCAGCTTTGGTGGGGGAGGGGGTATTGGAAATAGACGAAACCATGACTTTGCCAGCGAACAAAAGGGTGATACAAAGTTGTAAGCAATGTTCGGACTGGCTGCAAGCCTGATCGAACAGGGTCACAAAATCATGCTGTTGGGGCGGCCTAAACGCTGCCCATCCCACGGTTTAGGAAGGATTGATCATGGGGTCATTTAGTTTGCTGCACTGGTTAATCGTGCTGTTTGTCGTGTTGTTGCTGTTTGGCAGCCGCCGTCTGCCCAACCTGATGACCGATTTGGCCAGCGCGGTGCGTGCCTTTCGCAAAGGATTGGGTGAGGAGGGGGAGGTGGAGTCGTCCCCACAAGCCCAGTCCGCCGCCCCGAAGCAGCTTACCAACGTGACGCCCTCCGATGCGGCGGTGTTGGAGGTGCAGGCGGTGGCAGACCCCGTCAAAAAGGTGGTAGCAAAACCTGCGAAGAAACCAGCGGCAAAGGTGGTGGCGAAACCTGTTGCCAAAAGTCTTGCGACATCGGCCAGCAAACCAGCGGCCAAGGCCAAGCCAGCCGCTACCACTGCCGCCGCCGCGGCCAAAAAACCCGCTTCAGCGCGCAGCAAGGCCGTTAAGGAATCCTAAGCCAAGTTTTGGGACGATAGGCGATTCGCATCAATTAAGAGATAGGCAGCATGAGTAGTTGGCCAGATACCAGTGGGCTGGGGTGGGATCGTTTTCGTGTGGCATTTGTTAAGACAGAGGCCGATTTGCGGGCGATGCATGCAGTCGATGATGCCTTTTATGACCCCGATTTTTTTGACTATGAGCTGAAATTGCGATGGTGGCAGGCCTATCGCTATTGCTTTTTGGTGGTATTGGATGGCGAAAAAATTGTTGGCAATCTATCCATTCATCCCGTGCAGGATCACGATATTGCCGAGGTGTTGGCGGATCGGCGGGAAACCAGGGATTTGCAATCGCTGACGCTGGAGGAATTGCAGGCAACCCCCTGCAGGCGGTGGCACATCAGCAATTTGTTGATTTTGGATGAATATCGCGGCGCGCATTTGCAGGCCTTGGCCTTTTTGTTGGCACAGGCGTTGAATCTTTACGCCGAAAGCCCCTATCTGACCTATCCCGTTACCATTTCTGGCCGCGCCTATTCATTGGCCAGTCAGCGATTGATGGAACGGTTTGGCTTCGAATCTCTGGGGGTGGAAACCCAATATGGTCCCGCCTTTGTGTTGCAGGCGGCCGACAAAAACAGCCTGTTTGCTAAGCTGGCGCGGGTGGGGGTGGATCGCTGGTTGGGTTAATGGGCGCCTGGAATGACGATAAGGCTAGGGCTGATGAATGCCGTCACGGTTTGCGGTTATAAGGGCTAGGCCGATCAGCGCCGCCGTCTCCGCCCGTATGACCCGTGCGCCCAGCCGACAGGGGTGCAACCAGGGGGTGGCGGCGAAATTGGCGAACTCGGCGGGGCTAAAGCCCCCCTCTGGCCCAATCAGCAGGCCGCTAGGGTGACGATCACCGCGCAGCAGCTGGGCAATCGGGTGGGCGGTCAGCCGTTCATCGCCATACAGAATCGGGCTTGTCGGGCTAACGTCGGCGGCGGATGAGATCATGGGGGGATTGGCCAACCAGTCTTGTAGGCGTAGCAGCGGCAACAGTTGCGGCAGGCTGCAACGCCCCGAACTCTCGGACGCCTCCACCGCGCAACTCAACAATTTGCCGCTGTTCAGCGGGTTGGCCTGCCCCTGCGCCATGCTGAGCGGTTGCAGATGGGTCACGCCCAGCTCCGTCGCCTGGGCAATCAGGGTGGCCATCATCGGAGGCTTAAGGGGGGCAAAAGCCAGCAGCAGGGGATCCTCAGTCGGTTGGGGCAACAGCTGTTGTTCCAGGGTAATCAGCGCGGCGTTGGCTTTGCCAGGCTGTAACGCCCCCTGCCACTCCCCATGCAGGCCGTTAAACAGCCGCACCGCATCACCCGCCCGCCGTCGCAACACCTTAGTCAAATAGTGATGCTGTGGCGCCGATAGGGCGATGGTTTGCCCAGCGCTTAGCGGGTGCGGGGTAAAAAGGCGGGGAATGTAACGAACCAAGCGGCAATCACCCTAAACAAAAGACCGAACGAACAAACTGGCTATTCTTTTTCCCAGGGAAATTGAATCCAAACATCTTGGTCAAATTCGCGCACAATCGTGTCGGCAAAGGGACGGCCAGCAGGCTTTGCATAGGGGGTGGCGAAATGGGCGGCGGGAAACATCTCACGCACCAGGCGGGCGGTCAGCCCCGTGTCAACCAAATCATCAATAATCAACAGCCCCGCATCATCCCAATCTTTGGCCGCGGGTTTAAGCCAGCTTGGTTCCGCCTGGCTATGATCATCCGCGCGCGTTTGTAGGCTAAGGGTATCAATGCGGCGAATGTTCAGCAGATTGGCCACAAAGCCCGCCGGTACCAGGCCGCCACGGGT
>VEQJ01000211.1 GCA_018883285.1 Alphaproteobacteria bacterium | reverse complement strand
GTTGACATCAAAGTCCCCACCCTGGGGGAATCCGTAACCGAAGCCACCATCGCCAAATGGAAAAAGGCGGTTGGCGAGGCGGTGGTTGCCGACGAAGTCATTGTTGAGCTGGAAACCGACAAAATCACGATGGAGGTGAATGCAACCGCCAGCGGCGTGTTGACCAACATCACCATGCCCGAAGGTTCCACCGTCGCGGTCGGCCAAGTCATCGGGGCGATTGATCCCGCCGCCACCGCCTCTGCCAGCGCTAATGCCTCCCCCGCTGCCACCTCTGCTCCAGCTTCTGCACCTGCATCTGCCCCTGCCCCTGCTGCGGGCGGTGTGGTTGCGATGCCGTCTGCCGCCAAATTGGCCAGCGAACAGGGTATTGATCCTGCCACTGTTGCCGGAACGGGTAAGGATGGTCGGGTGACCAAGGGCGATGTGTTGCAGGCGGTTAACGCCCCCGCGCCAATCTCTGCTAGCTTAGCCAATACCCCCGCCCCTGCCCCAAGGCCAATCCTGGCAGGTGTGACCAGCGATGGTCGCCCGCGGGAGGAGCGGGTCAAGATGACCAAGCTGCGTCAAAAGATTGCTGAGCGGTTGAAAATGGCGCAAAACACCGCCGCCATGCTGACAACCTTTAATGAGGTGGATATGGGCGCGGTGATGGCTGCCCGCGCCAAATATAAGGACAGTTTTGAAAAGCGTTTCGGTGTGCGCCTGGGCTTTATGTCGTTTTTTGTGAAGGCCTGTGTTGAGGCGTTGCGCGAATTCCCCTCCGTCAATGCGGAAATCAGCGGCGATGAAATCATCTACAAAAACTATTATGATATTGGTATCGCTGTGGGTGGCGGTCAGGGCTTGGTGGTGCCGGTGGTGCGCGATTGCGATGCGTTAAACTTTGCCGAGATTGAGCGGCGGATTACCGACTTTGGCCTGCGTGCCCGCGATGGCAAGCTTAGCGTTGATGAGCTTAGCGGCGGCACCTTTACCATCACCAACGGCGGCCTGTACGGATCCTTAATGTCGACGCCGATTATCAACCCGCCCCAGTCGGCCATTTTGGGCATGCACAAAATTATGGATCGCGCCATGGTGGTGAACGGTCAGGTGGTGGCGCGCCCGATGATGTATGTGGCGCTATCCTATGACCATCGGGTGATTGATGGGCGGGAGGCGGTTAGCTTTTTGGTGCGGGTTAAGGAGTTCTTGGAAGATCCCCAAAGCCTGTTGTTAATGCTGTAACTTTTGGGACGAGATCGACGCCATGACCGCTGAAACACAAGCCTTTGATGTTGTTATTATTGGTGGGGGGCCTGGCGGCTATCCCTGCGCGATTCGGGCGGCGCAGCTGGGGCTAAAGGTTGCCTGTGTAGACAGCAGAGCCACCTGGGGCGGAACATGCCTGAACGTTGGCTGCATCCCATCCAAAGCCATGCTGCATTCCAGCCATGAGTATCATAAGGCCAAGCATGAACTGGCCAATCAGGGCATCATGGTGGGCAAGGTTAGCCTGGATCTATCAAAGATGCTGGCGCGTAAGGACAAGGTGGTGCAGGAATTGACGGGCGGCATCGCCTTTTTGTTCAAAAAAAATGGCGTGACGGGCTTTCAGGGCACAGGGCGGATTGTGAAAGCGGGTGAGGTGTTGGTGACCAAGGCGGATGGCAGCAGCCAAACCCTGACCGCTAAGGCGGTGGTTATCGCCACTGGATCGGTTCCCGCCAACATTCCCAATGTCACGGTTGATGAGAAAAACGTGTTGAGCTCCACCGGCGCCCTCACCCTGCCCGCGGTGCCCAAAAAGCTGGCGGTTATCGGCGGCGGCTATATCGGGCTGGAGATGGGATCGCTGTGGGCACGATTGGGCAGTGAGGTGACGGTGATCGAGTTTGCCGACCGCCTGGTGCCGCAAATGGATGGGGAAATCAGTGCCAAGCTGAAGCAGCAGCTGGAAAAACAGGGGCTGACCTTTAAGCTGGCCACCAAAGTGACCGCCGCCGCTGTCGGGAAAAATAACATAACCCTAACGTTGGAGCCGTCGGCGGGGGGCAAGGCCGAAAGCCTGGTGGCCGATAAGGTGCTGGTCGCCGTTGGCCGCCGCCCCTTTACCAGCGGCCTGGGGCTGGAGGAGTTGGGTATCGCCCTGACCAAAACTGGCCAGATTGTTACCGATGCCCACTATCAAACCAATGTGGCGGGCATTTACGCGGTTGGCGATGTGATTGCGGGCCCCATGTTGGCGCATAAGGCTGAGGAGGAGGGGATTGCCCTGGCCGAACAGCTGGTTGGGCAGCACAGCCATGTGAACTATGATGTCATCCCCGCCGTGGTCTACACCTATCCAGAGGTGGCCAGCGTGGGCAGGACGGAGGAGGAGCTTAAAGCGGCGGGCATTGGCTATCGCGCCGGCAAATTCCTGTTCAGCGCCAACGCACGCGCCAAAACCACCGACAGCACCGATGGCTTTGTCAAAATCCTGGCCGATGCCACCACCGACCAAATTCTGGGGGTGCATATCATGGGGGCAGAGGCGGGAACGCTGATTGCAGAGGCTGCCTTGGCGATGGAGTTTAAGGCGGCGGCTGAGGATTTGGCGCGCACCTGCCACGCTCATCCAACCACCTCTGAAGCGGTTAAGGAGGCGGCCTGGGCAACCTTTTCAAAGGCGATTCATGCCTAAAGAGTGGCGAGAAAGGCCGTGAGTATTTTCAAAAGATTAGGGCAAAAAACCGTCTATAGCTGCCCCTGGCTGTCGATTACCGAGCATGAGTTTGTCGGGCGCGGCGATCACAATGGTCGCTATTACACGCTGGAGCAGGCCGATTCGGTGTTGGTGATTCCCCTCAGCCTTGCCAGCCGCCGCACCCTGCTGCAACAACAGGAACGCTTTCCCCTGAACGAACTAAGC
>VEQJ01000210.1 GCA_018883285.1 Alphaproteobacteria bacterium | reverse complement strand
CCTAAGCCTGTGTCGCCATCGGGGGCGGGAACGCCAGCGGTGGTTGGAACATCGGTTAGTGTTAAATCACCCTGCCACAACAGGTTGTTGATTTGCAGGCCAACAGTGGTTGTCAGCAGACCGCTGTAAACCAAATAGGATGAATTGGTCGGTGTATTGCCGCGTGACCCCAGTGAGGTGGCAACACGGGTGAAATAGAGGAAGCAGCTTGATGTTGCTGGCAAGATCTCCGCCGTTTGAAAGTTGTTTTGTGTGCAAGTTCCCCCGCCATCAATTGCATAGGCATTGGTGTTGGTTTGGGGGATTTTCCAGGTGCCCACCGAGCTTAGCAGATTTTGCGCCGCGGTTTGGTTGTTCACGCGATCGGCAAAAATGGTTTCCCCCCGATTACCCTTGGAATAGATCATGGTGTTCAGGGCATCGCCCGCCGCACTGCCGATACGGGTAAGGGTTCCCGCGGCCAACCGATCCTCATTGGCGGTGGCCGTTGCCTGCGTACTGCTGGTATCCAGGGAAATTGAGGCGACGATCATCCCAATCAGGGCGACCACCACCAAAACAAGTGCTAAGGCAAAGCCAGCCTGGTTATTGTTGCGGCATGATGGAATCGTGGAAGATGGAAACAGCATGGGATATCCTTCGGTGGTATTGTAGCAGCTTAGCATTACACGGCACTTTAGCAAAATATCATCTTTTCGTTAAGAGCTTATGACAATGATCGAATGATTTAAAACTTTGTGCTTGCATCACAAGGTTCGGTAAGGTTTTTTGGGTCAGAGAATTTTCAAAACACTGCAGAACACTCCAAAAAACTGCAAAAAACTATAGTAACAGGATACCATAACCATGCAAGAAAACCTTAGCCAGCTGCAAGAAAAACTGAACCGCCTATGGAGGCATCTTTGACCATCCAGCCCTGGTTAAGCGCTTAGCGGAGCTGGACGCCCAGGCCGCGGATCCCTCTTTGTGGCAGCAGAGTGAGCAGGCCGAAAAATTGCTGCGGGAACGAAGCGCCCTGCAACGCAAGGTGGATGAGTTGGAGGCCTTGCGGCAAGAGCTGGAGGATTTGGGCGCCCTGTATGAATTGGCGGAGGAGGCGCAGGATCAACAACTGCTGATCGAGCTGGAAAATACCCAATCGGCGTTTCAGGCGACATTGGATCGTGCCGCCCTGGCCGCGCTGATGCGGGGGGAGGCCGACAGCAACGATTGTTTCCTGGAAATTAACGCCGGCGCGGGCGGAACGGAAAGCCAGGATTGGGTGTCCATGCTGCTGCGCCTGTATTTGCGTTGGGCGGAGCGGCGGGGCTTTAAAACCGAAATCTTGGACGAAAGCGCAGGGGAAGAGGCCGGATTAAAATCCGCCACCATCCGCATCAGTGGCGATAACGCCTATGGTTGGCTTAAGGGCGAAAGCGGGGTGCATCGGCTGGTGCGGATTTCCCCCTTTGATGCCAACGCCCGCCGCCATACCAGCTTTGCCGCCGTCAATGTGGCGCCGGTGGTTGAGGCGGCAACCGCGGCAGAGATTTTGGATAAGGATTTGCGGGTGGATACCTTTCGCGCTTCGGGCGCGGGCGGGCAGCATGTCAACAAAACCGACAGCGCCATTCGCATCACCCACCTGCCCACCGGCATCGTGGTCAGCTGCCAGACCGAACGGTCGCAGCATCGCAACCGCACCCTGGCCATGGAAATGTTGCACGCCAAGATGTATGAAATTGAGCTGCGCAAGCGTGAGGCCGCCAGCCAGCAAGCCTATGACAGCCAAACCGACATCGGTTGGGGGCACCAAATCCGATCCTACGTTCTGCAACCCTATCAATTGGTTAAGGATATGCGCACAGGCGTGGAGGTCGGCAACGCCGCATCCGTCCTGGACGGCGACATTGACGTGTTTTTGGAAAGCTATTTGAGCTGGAGCAAAGAAAAAGACGATCCGGCGGGTTAGGGCGCGCGAAGGCTATTAGGGGAGGTGGTGGTGATGAACAGCAGCATTTACCGCTGTATTGCGGATCTTAAGCAAATGGCTGGCCAAAGCTTTGCCAACACCCTGGATGATTGGCCGCGCCCATGTTCTGAACAGGCGTTTGCCCAGGCGTGGCGGCAAAACCTTAGCCGCCATCCCCAAATTTTTGAGGATGGGTGGTACATGCCGCCGCCGCACGGCCTTATTACCCTGTTTGGCAAGCCCGCCGATGGATACAGCCGTGTGTGCCAATCATCTTTTAGACCCCAGGAACTATGGCCAAGCCCCGATTGTTTTTATGACGAGGAGGATTTGTTTGCCGCCTATGCCTCACCCGTGCATCGCGAATCAAACCTTATCGGTGATTTTGGCTTTACCCTGTATGCGGGATCAAGCCCAGAGCTTCAGGAACATTGTGAGCGTGTTTTGCACATAAGCCTGGAGATTGCCCATTGTGCCAGGGTCGGCATGACGTTTGCCGAGCTGTATAGTCTGGCCATGGATTGCGCCCGTCAACAGGGGCTTAGCCATGATATTTACAGTCCTAGTGACCAAACTTTAAGCAATATTGGCCACAGCATCCCCCTATCCTGGCCAACCGATTCAACCCATCAGGCGATTGTGGGGGCGCAAAATTTTGCAGAAATTGTTGAGGCGATTCGTGTGGGGCGAAAATTTCTTAACGCTGTTGAATCACAGCCTATCGAGGAAAATATGGCCTTTACGATTGAGCCGCGCTTTTCAACCGCCACCCTGCCACAGGTTTGGTTTCATCTGACGGTTATTGTGCAGCAGGGCAGGCGGCAAATTGTGCATGGATTCAGGCCAGCGCTGGAAAAACTGCACCAAACCCGCCTGTTAAAACTGTTGCCGCGTGACTGTTAGCGCGGGGGTAGAGAAATGGCTTGCCGAGCCGAAGCGCGGTGTGGCGC
>VEQJ01000209.1 GCA_018883285.1 Alphaproteobacteria bacterium | reverse complement strand
GGGGTAGGATGACAACGAAGCAGGGGGGAGGCAGGGGGGAGGCCCAGCAAGCCGAACATCCCCCATGAATCTCTTAGCCAAAGCCCCCTAACTACAGCGCAACAAACAGCAGGCAGCTGCGGCTGCTGCTGGTGCCATCATAGCTAAAGTTGGGTGCCGTGCCGGTCGCGCAACCCGTACCTGTCGCCATAACCTTGCCCGTGCGGGGGTTGCCATCGTCCAGGGATTTATCAATCTGATAGGCCTGATCGGGGGTTAGGATAGCGTTTTCGGCAAAATCGCCTGAGGTTGCGCCATCCGCCGTGGTGGGGGCACCATCGCCAATCCGCAACCATGTTCCCCGTGGAATAGCTACCGAATTGCTGGTGGTCGTGCCGTCGGCCGCCACCGCAACGATCCCACCGCCCAGACGGGTGGCGGGAATCTCACGCCCCAATTGGGCATTGGCGGCGGTGGCTGCTGGATTGGCATTAACCCCTGTCACCAAATTGGCGGCGGCAAAATGTTGCCAGAATTGCACATTTTCCGTGCTGCCAGCACTAAGGGCGGTTGTTCCCAGGGTGCCTGTGCCACCGCCATTAACCAGGGATGCATTCAGGCGGGTTTTGGCCTCAGAAAAATTGCCGGGCAGCGCATTGTATTTGTCCTGAAACGTGGTGACCGCGGTGCGATAGCCCTGCACCTGATCCACCACCGACCGAATACGGGCATTTTCAATCAGGGTTTGCCCCTGCAGCGCGCCACCGATCAGCAGACCCGCCACCGCCAAGACAATGGCGGCCTCAATCAGGCTGAAACCCGCCTGGCGATTTTTTCGTTTAGCGGCAGGTTGTTGAGATGGATTGGTCAAGATTTTGGCCAAAATTTTGGAAGGGTTCATAAGGATACTCCTAATGGTTGACGTTAAGGGTTAGGGTTGGAGGAAATTGGTGCCGCCGCGCCAGGATAGAACTGATCGGACGGGGATGTTAACACTGATGACGCAGGTGCCGCGCTGGTGGCCGCAGGATCCTGTTCTTCCGGCATCGTCTCGGCACTATAGCCGGGCAAGGCTAAGGGGCGGGGGTCGCGGGTAAATTTTTGATACAACTTGGCATCGGCGGGGCTGACGCTGGCCTGGGCATCGGCGGGCGGCAACAGGGTTGCGCGCAAGAAGATTACCAATTCCACCACCTCCTGCGAATCATCCTTTGCGGCCACCAGTGGGCTTAGCAGGGCGGGCACGTTATCCTTTAGGCCTGGAATCCCCTCCTTCTGATTTAGCCCGCGATCCTGCATCAATCCGCCCATCACGATCGCCTCACCCGATTGCAGGCGCAGCACCGAATCCAATTCCCGCACCTCAACAATCGGTACGCTGGACACCACCGTGTTGTTTGAGGCAATCGCCACCGCGGGATCGGCGGTATAACCGGTAATGCGGGAAATGGTGGGGCGCAGGGTTAGGGTGACGTTTTGGCTGTCGGGATTGATGGCGGGTTGCACGCTCATCACCAGCCCGATAGGCACGGTGTACAGCTGGCTGCCAACCGACACCACATCGGGATCGCCGTTTTTGCCCTGGCGCCGTTCATAGTCCAGGGTGAAATACACCTGATTCTGCGCCACCTTTAGAATGGCGTTTTGGTTGTTCATCACGGTCAGGCGGGGGTTGGATAGGGTACGGGTGGTGCCAAAACTGTCCAAAAAGCCCAACACCCCCGCAAAATTGCTGTCGTTAAGCGATAGGGTTAGAAAGCCTGGGGCAACCTTTCCCGTTGAATCATAGGGGCCTTCCTGCAGGGCAGAGCCCGCACCAAAGCTGCCCGCCGCGTTAAAGGCGGGTTTGCCCTTAACAAAGCTGCGCCAATTGATGCCACTGCGATACTGATCATTCAAACTGACCTCAACCACCTTGGCCTCAATCAACACCTGCCCCGTCATTTGCCGTTGCAGCTCCGTCAAAAAGCCCGCCACCCGTTTTTGTTGAACGCTGGTACCGGTAACGGTCAGCAACCCCGCCTGGCGATTCAGACTAAAGCTGCTGAACCCCTTATCGCTGTCGTCGGCCTTGTTGATGCGGCCATCCTTGCTAAGCAGCAGGCGCAGGTTGGTTTCCAAATCGCCAAAGGGATCGGCCGAGGCCTTGCTAAGAATACGGCTTTTCGACCCATTCTCACCGCTGTTATTGCCTGCTTGCCCTTTGGCCACCGCGCCAAACACATCGGTGGAAATGCTAACGCTGCCCTGGCTTTCGCGCACCGCGTTCAGGAAGTCCAGATGGTAATCCTGGGTATAGGGCAAATCGCGCTCCACCTGCAAAAAGCCGTTGCGGACGTGGTAGCGGGTGTTGGTACGGCTGGTAATCTGATCCAAAACGTCGCGCAGGGGGCGGTTTTGCACGTTCATCAGCAAGCTGCCCTGCACCTGCGGATCAATATCGGCGTCCAACCCCGTTTGACGCGCCAGTTCCAGCAGCAGGTCGCGCAGCGGCACCCCTTCCCCCACGCTTAACGATACCGGCTTTAACAGGGCGGCATCGATCGGCTCCGCGCTAACCACCTGACTGGGGGCAGGTGGGGTGGGTTGTTGCGCGGGCGGCATGGTGGTGTTGGGGTTTATCAGCGACTGGCGATAATCCTCAGGCGTCAGTTTTAGGGTGGGGTCGTGCATCGCCTCATGCCCAGGGTCACAACCCATCAGCATGGCTATCAGGCCAGCAAGCAGCAGCGGCCTGCAAACAAATCGATGACGGGTCAACATTTTGGTCATGGCTTAGGGGGCAACAGTTTCTTTGGGGGTTAAGGAAGGGTCGGGGGTTTTGGGCATGGCTGCGGCTGCTGCGGGCGTTTTGTTGCCTTTTGGTTTGGCTATCGGGTTGGCTAAGAGGGGCGGGGGCCGAATTGCCGCATCCTGCGGCGCG
>VEQJ01000012.1 GCA_018883285.1 Alphaproteobacteria bacterium | reverse complement strand
GAGGAACGCTCCGCGGGCTTGGTTGACGGGGGCCGCAAATCCCTTGCCCTTCTCGTGACCGTGGAGGATCGGCAACTGGCCAGCCATGATCGCCTGCGCCAGCGCGGTAAAGGCACGGCCACGCGCGGTCAGCGGTGCGGCCTGTTCGGGGGCTATTTCTGCATTGGTCAGCTGCTGGCCATCGGCAAGGAAATAGGGGTCAAAGCCAAAGCCATGCTGGCCGCGCGGATGATCCAACAGCTGCCCCGCTACCCGTTCCTCTAGGACTAGGGCGGGCGCTGGGTTATCCCGCTGGTCAGGCAGCACCAGCGCCAACACGCACACCGCCTCTGCCCGCCTATCGGCTTGAAAGGCGGGATCCTTGGCCAAATTGGCCATAAAGCTTGGCCAGCCCCCCACCGCGGCCACCTGCGGCGCGGTATGCACCCCCGGCCAGCGGTTGCAGGCCAACAGCTCCAGCCCTGAATCGTCGCCAATCGCGGGCACCCCCGTCAGGCGCGCCACGGTGGCGGCCTTATCAACGGCATTGCCGACATAGTCGGGGTGAATTTCGGGCGGCAGGGTTAGGTTGGGCGGGCAGGGCAACAATTGCCACGGGCTGTCGCCTAAGGCGGCCTGAAAGGCGGCAACCTTGCCAGGATTTTTGGTGGCCAGATACAGGCGGGCTGATGGTGGGCGAGCTGGGTCGCTGGCCGTGGTCATGCCCTGCTATCCCGTTGTTGTTCATCTCTTTGTTTATCATCCCTTGGGTTGCCATTCCCTGGGGCGGTGTTACGGTTTAGCAGCGCGGCAATCTGATCCGCAATCTGATCAAGGTCGCCTTGCTGCTGATCCCCCAATGATTGCTGACCAGGGGTGTCGGCCATGCGAACAATCAGGTCAAAATCGCGGCGGCCGGTTTGACCCCCCCCCAAATGCACCAGTTGGGGGCGCAGGCGGTCGGTTCGCATCCGCCGCTTTATCCAGCGGGCAATGGGGATTGAGGCGGATCCCGACGATAACACCACATCAGGCCAGGGGCGGGTAATCGCCATGGCACCGTCACTGGTTAAATTGGCCAGACTGGCGCCGAATAGGCGGTCGGTTACCCCGTTCAGCAGCGGGCGAAACAGGCCGCCCGTCGGCAATTCCCCCAACCAGTTAAAGCGCAGCCTTTTCGGTATCACGCTGATCGCCTGCCGCTGCGCCAGCGATTCGGCCAGTGCCCACAGCTGGTTATCGCGCGCTGGCCAGCCATCCAACAACAGCCACACCAGTTTGGCCGCGGGCAGCACATAGCCCTTAGGTGCGCTGGCGCTTGGGTTTTCCGTAAGATTTTCCGTATGGTTTTCCATGGTCAGATAGGCAAGCTAAGGGGTGGGGGATAGGCTAACGGGGGCTGATTTCAGGCTGGACAAATGCTTGGCCAGGATTTGTTGGGGCAGGTTGGGGATACAGGGGTTGCCAAGAAAAAACAGAATAATTGTTTTCTAACCCGATAAAAGACTTTATCAAAGGGGGAAACAACATTTGGGTCGATACAGGCCAACAATTCTTTAAGCGGGGGGTGCAACATGCGGGCAGCGGTGGTGGTGTTTCCAGGGTCAAATTGCGATACCGATGTGGTGACAGGGTTGCAAACCGTGTTGGGCATTGCGGTGGATCGCCTGTGGCATAAGCAGACCCATTTTGATGCGGCCTATGACCTGGTGGTGTTGCCGGGCGGCTTTTCCTATGGCGACTATCTGCGTTGTGGCGCGATTGCGGCGCACAGCCCGATTATGGCAGAGGTGAAGCGACATGTGGAGCGCGGCGGCTATCTGTTGGGCATTTGCAACGGTTTTCAGATTTTGACGGAGGCAGGCTTGCTGCCTGGTGGCTTGCGCGGCAACGCGGGGCTGCAATTTATCTGTCGGGATGTGGCGTTGCAGGTGGCCAACCGCAACAGCCCCTTTACCTGCGCCCTGCCCAACGCTGACCTTACCCTGCCGATTGCCCATCATGATGGCAATTATTTGATTGATGATGACGGCCTAAAACGCTTGCAGGATCAGGATCAAATCGCCCTGACCTATACCACCCCCGTCAACGGGTCGGTGGCCAATATCGCGGGGGTTTTGAGTGCCAATAAGCGGGTGTTGGGCTTAATGCCCCACCCGGAGCGGGCGGTTGACCAGGCGGTCGGCAATACCGATGGGCGCGAGATATTTTTAAGTTTACAGACAACGATAGGAGCTTAAGTTATGAGCAAGCCAGTTGCCACCCAAGCCGCGATTGTAGCAACCGATGAGGCGCCAACCTATAGCCCACAAGTGCTGCGCGGATTGGGGCTAAAGGTTGATGAGTATGAAAAAATCGTTGAATTGTTGGGTCGTGCGCCCAATTTTACCGAATTGGCGGTGTTTGGCGCGTTATGGAGTGAGCATTGCAGTTATAAATCCAGCAAGAAGTATCTGAAAACCCTGCCCACCACCGCGCCCTGGGTGATTCAGGGGCCCGGCGAAAACGCGGGCGTCATCGATCTTGGCGATGGCTTGGCGGCGGTGTTTAAGATCGAAAGCCACAACCACCCCAGCTTTATTGAGCCCTATCAGGGATCGGCGACAGGTGTCGGCGGCATTTTGCGCGATGTCTTTACCATGGGGGCGCGGCCAATCGCGCTGCTGAACGCCTTGCGCTTTGGCGATCCCAGCCATGCCAAAACCCGTTCGTTGATGGCGGGCGTGGTAGCGGGTATTGGCGGCTATGGCAATTGCGTTGGCGTGCCGACGGTGGGGGGGGAGTGCCAGTTTCATGCTTGCTACAACGGCAACAACCTGGTCAACGCGATGGCGGTGGGTATCGCCCAGGCGGATAAGATTTTCTATGCTAAGGCGGCGGGCATCGGTAACCCGGTGGTCTATGTGGGTGCTAAGACGGGGCGCGATGGTGTGCATGGCGCCACCATGGCCAGCGCGGCTTTTAGCGCCAGTGAGCAGGCCAGTCGGCCCACCGTGCAGGTCGGCGATCCCTTTAAGGAAAAGCTGCTAATCGAGGCCTGTTTGGAACTGATGAATGAGGATGCGATTATCGCAATTCAGGATATGGGGGCGGCAGGATTGACCAGCAGCGCTTGCGAAATGGCCAGCAAGGGGGGCATCGGTATCCGCCTGGATCTCAGCGCCGTACCGCTGCGGGAGGCCGATTTGCAGCCCTATGAGATTATGCTGTCGGAAAGCCAGGAACGGATGCTGATGGTGCTGAAGCCTGAGGCGACGGCACGGGCGCAGGCGATTTTTGCCAAATGGGATCTGGACGCGGTGGTGGTCGGCAGCCTGATCGCCGAACCCGTGCTGGAAATGCAATGGCATGGCGAATCGGCGGGGGTGATTCCGATTGCCGCCCTGGTCGATGAGGCGCCGCAATATGACCGCCCCGTGGCGGCGCTGGCATCGCCCAGCCAGCAGCTCGTGACGCTGACCAAGCCTGTGGCCATCCTGCCCGCGCTGCAACAACTGCTGGCCAGCCCCAATTTGGCCAGCAAGCGATGGATTTGGCAGCAATATGATCGCCATGTCGGGGTCAACAGCCTATCCGATTCGGGCGCGGCAACGGCCAGCGATGCGGCGGTGGTGCGGGTTACGGGCACCCGCAAGGCGCTGGCGATGGCCACCGACTGCAACCCCTTTTACGGTGCGGCCGACCCCTATATCGGCGGCGCGCAGGCGGTGGTGGAAAGCTGGCGCAACCTGGTGGCCAGTGGCGCTAAGCCCTTAGCCCTGACCAACAATTTGAACTTCGGCAATCCGGAAAAGCCCGAAATTATGGCGCAGATTAAGGCGGCGGTGACGGGAATTGGCGATGCCGCCCGCGCCCTGGACTATCCCGTGGTGTCAGGCAATGTTTCGCTTTACAACGACACCGATGGGGTGGGGATTTACCCAACCCCCGTGATTGGCGGCGTCGGGCTGCTAGCTGACTACAACCAACGGTTAAGCATGGCGTTGACCCAATCGGGGCTAAGCCTGATACAATTGGGCAGCGGTGACAATAGCTGGCTGGGACGCAGCCAATACCTGATGACGGTTGAGGGGCAGGAGGCTGGCGCACCGCCATCAGTCGATTTCGCCGCCGAGCGGCAGGTCGGCGAATTGGTATTGGCCTTGAATCGGCAACAGCGGCTGGCCGCCTGTCATGACATCAGCGATGGGGGGCTGTTGGTGGCGTTGGCCGAAATGTGGCTGACAGGGGCGGGCACGGATGCGACAACCTCTCTGCCGCTCAACGTCCAGCTGAACCCCGACTTGCCCGCCAGTGATGCGGGTTTCTGGTTTGGGGAGGATCAGGCACGCTATCTGGTTGCCACCCTGCATCCCGATCAAGTCTTGGCAGCGGCGGCAGAGGCCGGTGTGCCAGCCCTGCTGCTGGGTCAGACGACGGCGGTGGCGGCGGCGGCTGGGGCTACGGCTGGCGAGATGGTAGGCAAATTGACGCTGCCCGATGGCCAATCCATTACCCGCGCCGCCCTGCAAACCGCCCATGAAGCCTGGCTGCCCGCCTATATGCAGGGGTAGAGTCTGCGCGGGCGTTGTTTGGGGGTGGCTGTAAGCTGCTGCAATCCCTTAATCGGCCGCCATCGCCCCAATCACCGCGGTTTTAACGCCCTGGATATCGGTTTTACCAGTGCTAAGCAGGGGGATGGTGGCCAGCCGAACAAAGCTATCGCGGCGGGGCACCCACAGGGGCGGCAGAATCGTTCTTAAGCTGGTTAGCAGGGAATCCAGCTGGCCGATATCCAACGTATCGGTATGGGCAATCACCACCCGTTCACCCTTTTGCGGATCGCTTAAGGCGATGGCCACCAGATCACTGGTGCCCGCCAGCTGGTGCAAGGCTTCTTCAATACGGATTAGGGGCACCATCTCCCCCCCCAATTTGGCAAAACGGCTAAGACGATCGATTAAGGTGATAAAACCCGCTGCGTCCATTTGGGCGATATCCCCTGTGTTGTACCAACCATCCTGCAACACCTGGGCGGTGCGGTCAGGTTGTTCATAATACCCCTGCATCACATTGGGTCCCTTAATCCATAACAGGCCAGGCTTATTGGGTTCATGCAGCACCTGCCCGCTATCCAGGTCGGTGATACGGGCGGCGACATAGGGAATGGGGTGACCAACCGTGCCAGGGCGATTGCCCTGATGATCATAACCATTTAAGGAAATATTGGGCAGATTGACGGCGGCAATGGGCGACAATTCGGTGCATCCATACCCCTCTAACAGCTCAAGTCCGAACTTTTGCTTAAATTCTTCGGCGGTGGCGGTGCGCAGCTTTTCTGACCCGACCACCACATGGCGCAGGCTTTGCAACTGATCAGCGGTACAGTTGCGGGCATACAATTGGCAAAAGGTGGGGGTGGCGATTAACAATTTGGCCTGGCTTTGGGCAATCAGCTGCCCCACCGCCTTAGCCTCTAATGGGTTGGGATGATAGGCCACGCTTAATCCCGTCAACAGCGGCAACCACAGCGTGCCAGTAAAGCCAAAGCTGTGAAAGAATGGCAGGATACCCACCATGGTATCTTTAGGCTTCAGGGGCAGGATTTGGGCAGCTGAGGCGATATTGGCCAGCAGGTTATCCTGGCTAAGCATCACCCCCTTTGGTGTACCCGTACTGCCACTGGAAAACAAAATGGTGGCCAGATCGCTGCCATGGCCAACCCGATGACGCAGCAAGTGTTGCAACAGCCAGCTGGGCAGCATATAGGCGGCAAGCCATGCCCGCAAACGGTGGTGCAGGGGCAATTGCGTCAGCAAGGATTCCATCAGAATCAGATGGGGTAAGGCCGAGGCATTGGCCAGCGAATTGTCCAGAGGATTGGTCACAACCGTGCCAGGCAGCGCGATTTTTTTCAGCAATTTTTCGCTGGTAATCACCGTGCTGATACGGCATTGGCCGACAGCTTGCATTATCGCATCCTGCCCGACCGTGAAATTCAAATTGATCGGCACCTTACCAGCCAGGGCACAGGCCAGATTGATCAACGCCCCCCCAACCGAAGCGGGCAGGGCGATACCGATAAACTTTTCCTGCCCATGATAACGGCGCAGGTAATCCGCCAACAACAACGCCCCCGTAAGGCTTTGGCCATAGCTAAGGCTGCGGCCACTGCTGTCACGGATAGCCAATTGCGACAGACGTTGCTTAGCGCTGCGAACAAAAGCCAGCGCCAGGCTGGTTTGGCGATCAGGATGATGGCGATAGGCGGCCGCCGACAGCTCTGCCACCGCCTGTTTAACCGCCTGCACAGGGGTGTCGGCGGGCAGGGGTTGGCCAAAGCTGACCGTGACGGCATAGGGTAGGCGGCGTGGCCATTTCCACAGAAATTTTTGCTGACCCTTGCGGTTAGGGCTGGCGCTAAAAATGCTGCCCCAGACCCCATCCAGATAAACTGGGATAATCGGCACATCGGGCAGATCGCTTAGAATACGGCTGAATCCTGGTCTGAATTCGGCCATATTGCCGTTACGGCTCAGGGCACCTTCGGGAAAAATACAAACGGAATCCCCCGCCAACAGGGCAGTGCGCGCCTGATCCAGGCTTTTGATCATCGCCTTACCCTGGGTCGCCATCGGGATCACCCCCATCAGCCGAAACAACGGCTTAAGCCACCAAATGTTGTAATAGCGATCCAGCATGACATAGCGCAACGGCTTGTTCAGCGCGGCGCCCACCAACAACCCATCAACAAAGGATACATGATTGGCAACATACAGGGCGGGACGATCGGTGCCGATGGGCAAATGGTTCGCCCCAATTACCCGTATCCGATACACCAACCGAACCACCGCCAACACCACCAACCGCAGTAGGGATTGGGGCAACAGCTGAATCAGATACAAACAGGTCAGCAGGCTGGCCAGCGCCAACACCAACATAATCTGGGATGCTGTCAGGCCAACACCATCGTAAAGACTTTTTAATGCCAGTGATGCGGCCAACATGCCAACGGTGTTAAACACGTTGCAGGCCGCCATAATTTTGCCCGTGGTGGTGGGATCAGCGCTGTGTTGCAAAAACGCGTTAAGGGGGACGATGTAAACACCCCCCGCCACACCAATTAAAACCAATGATACGGCCGCCTGCCCATAGCTGGGGGCGGCAAAACCCAGCAAGACTAAGCCAATGGTCAGGGCGATACCTCCCAGTGGTATCAGGCCAAGTTCAACATGATCTCCCGAAAGCCAACCGCCAATCAGGCTGCCCCCCGCAATACCCACCAGCAGAAACATCAGCAGCTGGCTGGTTGCGGACTCACCAACCCCCAACTCATGGTGGCCGTATATGACCAACAGCATTTGCATCAGCGCACCAATGAACCAGAACCAACTGATCCCCCAAATCGCCAACCGTATCGGGCGAATAGCCAGCGCGCTTCGGCAGGCATCCAGGGTACCCCCCAGGGCGATAATGCTGGAACCCTTGGTTGCGGGCGCATGAAGGGGGGGGCGGCGCGGAATCCAAAATATCAATACAGCGCTTAGCGCCGTTAGGCTTAGCAGGATTATTCCAACCATCGCCAAACGATCCTGAAAAACCTCAAAGAACAGGCCGCCGCTGACGGTGCCCAGGATAATTGAGATATATAGGGTCATTTGCATCAAGCCGTTGGCTCTGGCCAGCTGTTGCGGCGCGACCATTTCGGGAATAATAGCAAATTTGGCTGGGCTATTTAGGGCGCTTTGCACCGCGGTCAACAACAGCACCCCAATCATAAAACCAGTATGACCGCTGGCCAGAGCCAGGGTGGCCAGGCTCATCGACACCAGCTCAAACATTTTGGAGGCAATCAGTACAGTTCGTTTGTCATAACGATCGGCCAGCCGCCCGCCCAAACCAGAAAAAATCAGATAGGGGGCAATAAAAATTGCGCCGATCCAGGCGACCAGACCGCTATCCTGAGCGCCCGTGGTTTGGTTAATCGCCAAAAAGGTCAGCAGGATTTTGAACAAGTTATCGGTGTAAATGCCCATTGATTCGCTAATCAAATAGGCCATAAAGCCGCGTTGGCTTAACAGCTGGCGATAGCTTAAGGTCACTGCACACCTCGCTTTGGTAAGATTGTATCGGGATAGGTTAGGGGTTAAGCGGCTGCTGTTCAACCAAATCAATATCAGAACGTTTGCGGGCGGCGGGTGGCATTTGGCGGCCAGTTGTGGTAAAAGGACAAAGGCGGCATGGGGCAGAGGTGACGATGCGCAACCTCCGACCAGCAATCCCCAACCCCCAACGCGCCATCCTAAACCAGCAACCCTAAACCAGCAATTCCAGCGAAGGACGATAGGCATGACCCGTGGCAATCCATCCGACATTCCCCCAACCAACAGCCGTTACAACAGCGTCGCCATCCTGCTGCACTGGGTTATTGCGGCGGCGATTGTGGGCATGTTGCTGATGGGGGTGGTGATGGACGATCTGGAGGATCCCGCCTGGAAAGCGATTTTGTACCCGCTGCACAAATCGATTGGCATTACCATTTTGCTGCTTAGTCTGTTGCGGTTGGGATGGCGGCTGGCGCATCGTCCACCCCCCCTGCCGCAGGGTAGCCAGCTGTGGGAAAAAATGGCGGCGCGCCTGACCCATGCGGGGTTTTACCTGTTGATGATTGCCATGCCCCTGTCGGGCTGGGCGATGTCCTCAGCCTTTTCGGGGGGCAAGCCGATGCTGCTGTTCGGGCTTATACCTTGGCCAAGCCTGCCTGGATTGGCTGGCGGTGATGAGGCGGCGCAAAAAGCGCTGGCCAAACAGTTTTATGAACTGCATGAGCTGTTGGCCAATGCCCTTTGGTTGCTGTTGGCGTTGCATGTTGGGGCGGCGCTGATCCATCATTTTTGGCGCCGGGATGAGGTGTTGTTGCGGATGACCCCCCGCTGGAGCGCGCCATTGCTAAGGCGGCTGCGCGGCGAATCGGATTAGGTGCACGGGCGCGCCTCCCTCGCAGCCAAACCTCTCAGCCAAATCCCTAGGCCAACCCGACGCCGTGAGGAATCGGCGTGGGGGTGACCTGGGATGGCATCGTGGTGGCGGATAGGCGGCCAAATCCGCTGGGCGCGCTGGGGTTATCGTCGGTCAGATATTGGGGCAGCAGCAGCATATGGCTGGGCGCGCTGTAGATATCCGGTTCCGCCAGCAAATGGGCGACAAAGCGTTCCCCAATCAGGGGTGACAGGCCGCGCCCAAACACATCGGCGCCGCGGCTGTTGGCACCAAAGGCGGGCATAATCAGGCGGGAATCGGTTTCGACATAGCAACGATGACGCAGGCGCAGATGACCCGCCCCCATCCAGGCAGTCGGTTGATAATGACCGCTGATTTCTGGCTTGGTTTCGTCTGGCTTAGCTTGCGGGCGCAGGGTTAGGCCACCCACACAGGCCTCGGTTGCCTGTTGCCCGCCCAACAGCTTGCCAAGTTGGCCAGTGCTGTCATTGCTTAACCACACCCAATGATACTGCTGAACCAGGCGGCGCAGGATGGGTTGCACCCGTTGCAGGCGTTGTGCCAACATCGTGCCATTGGCCGATGCATCATCCTCAAGGCAATAGACCGTGGTTGGCGCAAAACGCAGCAAGCGATCCTGCAACAGCTCTAACGTCACCGCCCAATGTTTATCCAGGGGTGCATCCAGGCGGCGATGGTCAATGGCCGATTGGGCGTGCAGCTGGTGATGCGGTTGCAGGGTCATGGGCGGGTTCAACAGGTTGGCCAGGATGATGGCGCGCTGGCTGGGCCAAAAGATCACCCGCCCGCTAAGGGTCAATTCTTGCCCACCAAATAGGCAATCATTGTGATACAGGGGGTCGTGGATGGCGCCTGAAGAAATCATAACTTTACCATATGCAAAAAGGGTTGATAGCGGGGGGGGGGTGGTTTTTGGCGGGATGGATGAGGGTTGTTGGGATGGGCGCTAAGCTGGCCTAGCCCCCTAAGCTTTGTTCGCAATAACCGTGCCAGGATGACGGTTCAACCACCGCTAAGTCTGGGTAAAATTTAACCCTTCCCCTGGGCAAATCGCCGCCCAAAATCATCCTGTGCCGCTATCCGCTGAAAAAGGGTCTTTCAAAAACGGCGTAAGCATGGTTTACTACCCCCCTTGTGACAGGGACGATCCCCCTATAGGGGGCAACCGTCGGGGGGTACGGGCATCATGCCGCCATCCCCACCATCACAGCTGGGGTAAGGAGACGTGGCCGAGCGGCTGAAGGCGACGGTTTGCTAAACCGTTATACGGGTTATACCGTATCGAGGGTTCGAATCCCTCCGTCTCCTCCAGCTCTTGATGTTAGAAAAAGCTTTTTTCAGAGAAAAGTTTTTAGGGTTTTTATGAACGATAAACAAATATCAGCTTTAATCAAAGAAACAGTGGAGTCTTCTATAAGAAACTTCTTTGAAGGAAAGACGGTTGAAGTTCAGCATGTGTTAGACAAAATTTTTCCCAAAGAAAGAAGAATCAGATCTTTAATTGGTGGGCTCGAAACATCACTAGGTGAACGACTGTGGGAGCCATTGGCGAAGGCATTTGCCCAAAATAATGCTTTTGAGGTTTTAGACGAGTCGAAGTTCAATAAAGAATTAATCCCACAAGACATTCCTGAACCACTTTTAGGCTGTTTGTCTAAATGGAAGCGCAGTCGTGATTTAGAAAAAAATTTAAGCCTTGACGGTTATATTAAAGAATTGAGGAGTCTTATTAAAAAAACTGATAGAAGTGTAATTAAATACGGCAAAGCTAGCAAAGGTGAGGGATTGGATATATGGCTTAAGAAAGATGGAAAGGAATTTTTATACGACATCAAAACAAATCAAATTAACGCAGGTAGTGGCCCAAAGTTCAATGAAAATATCATGAAATGGTATTTATACAGACTAATTCATGATCCGACATTAGATATAAGCTGCAAGATAGCTTTTCCATTTAACCCGCACAAGGGAGATTTTTGGAAGAAAGAAGGCGGGAAAGCCAGCCCCCTTATACCTTCCGTAGATGCTGTTGTTGGAGATGAGTTTTGGGGATCGTTGCTAGGGAAACAAAATGCATGGCAGCTTATAGAAAAGACTTTTGAAGAGTTAGGGAAAGAGAAATTTGGAGAACAGTTCAAAGATATTTTTGATCAAGTTTAAAAAGCTTGAGAGAAAAGCGGCAAATCTTCTTCAAAAGTATTTTTAGAAAGCATTGATAATTCTGCTTCATGTGGCGTGCTTTCTAATTTCATCATATTCAAAATGCATTTTCCAAGGTAATAACCTAAATTAACAGGAACGGCATTTCCTATCTGTTTATATTGCGAAGTCATTTTTCCGCAAAACTCCCATGTGTCAGGAAAGGTTTGGATTCTTGCATATTCTCTAACAGTCAAAGGTCTTGTTTCACTTGGGTGGCATCTTTCTGTTTGTTTTTGTGCTGGTGCACAAGTGAGGGTGAGTGAGGGTTCATCCCACGCTAACCTTCTTGCCATGCCAGTTTTTCCTCCTCCCATATAGAAGCTGGCTCTCATATATTCTTTTTGTAGATCCAGAGGTAAATCGCGCCAGTACCCGCCCGGTGGAATTAACTTCATTATTTCTGCTTTTCGAGCTGGATATTTTTGCCCTAGTGAATCAGGGATATTTTTAAGGGCTTCGCGCATAGAGATTGTATAATCGCGTTCTTTAGGAAAATAGAAGTCGTAATCTAGGTCATTGCGGATGCCCCAGATTATTAAACGCTCTCTTTTCTGTGGAACATCTAAATACTGCGCCCTAGCCACTTTATACCGAACTCTGTATCCTTGTTCTTCTAGTAGAGACACCATGGTTGAGAGTGTTCGGCCATTATCGTGACGCAACAAGCCACGAACATTTTCACCAAGAACAATTTTTGGCCGAACTTCTTTTACACACCTCAAAAGCTCAAAAAATAGAGTTCCCCGCGCATCTTCAAAGCCTAACTTAGAGCCCGCATAACTAAAAGCCTGACACGGAAATCCGCCAGAAACAATATCAGCCTTAACACCCGTATAATCTACGTTTCTTGCATCATCACAAACAACGTTCCATTCAGGGAAATTTTGCTTCAATGTTTCAGCGGCATCTTTATCAATTTCAACAAGCATTTCGCTTTTGATGCCAGCATTTTTAAGCCCTAGAGCAAGGCCACCCGCTCCTGCGAATAACTCAATGCATGTCACCTCATGAAGCGTGTTAGATTTTAATATTTGAAATGGATGAGAATCGCCACCAGTGACGTATTTATCGTAAGCTTTTTGAAGTTCGGTTTTGTCAAATAATCTATGATTATTTTTATCTCTTGTCGCTTTAATTAGCCCCTTTTTTTCCCAGCGTCTGATGGTGTCAACAGAAAGTTTCAGCTCGAAAGCAGCTTCTGTAACGGGTATATGGCTTTTCATATTAATAACCTCAGCATATGCAATGGTTACTATAATTAGGCGCTACAGCTGTAAAGGCAAGAAAAAAATTAGCAGATTTAAGAAAGCCGCTGCTTAATTTCTTGAAGGGTGAATCGATCGCCCTTCAGCTTCTTAATCTGCCTGCAACGGTTCGCCATGTCGGCGGCGTAAAGCTAATAGCCTGACCTATGGTGCCGCCACCTCCAGCTCCTGAGAAAAAAAGAGACTCCCTTCGGCGCGATTGCGGGGGCGACGATTGGATCGCGATTTTGTGCTTAAAGAGTGGGTGTTAGACAGAATTATTTATGATTTATGGTCACCAGAGCAGATTTCTGGCTTTCTAAAGCGCCGTCAATCAGACATTAAAAGCATAAGCGTGGAGAGCATCTATAGCTGGATTTGCGATAAAAAACAACGAGATGAAAAGGTTTGGCGGCATC
>VEQJ01000208.1 GCA_018883285.1 Alphaproteobacteria bacterium | reverse complement strand
GCCGTGGTCTGGCTTATCGGATGCACCCGCCCCGGCCGCTCTGGCCGTGGGGACAGGGTTAGATCGATGGATTCGCTGGCCAATCGTTCGGCGAGGGCGGCATTCTGCAAAGCCTGTTTACGGCTGGCAATAGCGGCCTCCAACCGCTCCCGCTGTTGATTCAGCGCCGCGCCGCGATCCCGCCGTTCGTCGATGGGCAGGGTTGATAGGCTTTTCAGCTGTTCGGTCAGGCGGCCTTTACGACCCAGTAAGTCAACCCGCACCTGCTCCAACTGATCCAACTGGCTGCAGGCGGCAACCTCATCCAGCCAGCTATCCGTTGAATCTTTAAGGACAGCGGCATCTGTGGTTGCGCCGTTGGTATTCATGGCTGCAGCTACCCCCGTCATGGCAGGGGTTAAGCGGCTGCTTGTTTCGCCTGCTCAACCAATTGGCCAAAGTCGGCGGGCTGGTGAATGGCCAGCTCGGCCAGAACCTTGCGGTCGATTTCAATACCCGCCAGACCCAGCCCGTTAATCAGGGCGCTATAGGTCAGGCCATGGGCGCGGGCGCCAGCGTTGATGCGGATAATCCACAATTTGCGCATGTCGCGCTTTTTGTTGCGGCGGTCGCGATAGGCGTATTGCAAGCCCTTTTCAACCCGTTCCAGCGCCATGCGGTAACAGGTGGCGTTACGGCCGCGATAGCCCTTGGCCATATCCAAAATTTTGTTGTGGCGGGCGCGAACCTGAACACCGCGTTTAACCCGTGCCATATGACGTCTCCTTTAAATAAAAATTTATGCGTAGGGCAGATAGATGGCCATGCGACCGGCATCGGTGGCATGTACCGCGGTCATGCCGCGTGCCTCACGGATGCGTTTTTGCGAACGACAACGCATGTTGTGGCGTTTACCCGCATAGGGGCGCAACCAAACGCCGCTGGCGGTACGCTTGAACCGCTTTTTCGCAGAACTTTTGCTTTTTAACTTTGTCATGGATTTATCCTAACGCACCCAAAATCTTTTTTGCTTAACCCATGCCGGCAATCAGCCCAACAGCCCACGACCAGCATCCGCCACATTTTTTCGGCGGATTGCCTTTATAAACGAAATTGTTAGCGCTTGGCAAGCCCCCCCACACAGCGATATAACAGCTTCCTATCAGAAATTTTGCTATGCCCTCACCCGCCCCCCTTCCTATAACCAGTCCAGCGCACCAGGCCGCTGGCCATCTGGCACCCAATTTTGCCGATATTCAGGCGGCTATGACCCGCCTGCGCCGCTTTGGCGTGCCCATCACCGCGCTGCTGCGGCGGGCAGATTTGGGCGATCTTATCGGCGGCGCGGTCTGGCTTAAGGCCGAACATCGCCAAGTAACAGGCAGTTTTAAGCTACGCGGCGCCCTGAACTTTCTTTTGCAACTGGATTCGGCGCAGCGGCGGGCGGGCGTTATCACCTATTCGTCGGGCAATTTTGGGATTGCGGTTGCCTTTGCGGGTTGGAGCCTGGGGATTCCGATTACCGTCGTGGTGCCCGCCGATGCCCCGCCCAGCAAGTTGCATAAAATCAAGCTGATGGGGGCAAGCATCGTACTGGCCGACCGCACCAGCGATAATCGTGCTCAACTGGCGCGGGCGTTGGCACAGGAAAAGGGCGCCGTGCTGTTGCCCTTTGCCGATCAGCCGCAGGTTATCGCGGGCGCGGGCACCATCGGGCTTGAGCTTTGGCAACAGTTGCAGGCTGATGGCGACGATCATCCAACCCCTGATGTTCTGTTGGTTCCCTGTGGCGGCGGCGGGTTGACCGCGGGATGCGCCATCGCCATGAAACAGCTGTCGCCGCAGACCCAGGTGGTGGCGGTTGAGCCAGAGGGGTTGGATGATATGAAGCGATCCTTGGCCGCTGGTCACATCCTGGCCAATGATCCCAATGCCCGCAGCATTTGTGATGCCCTGCTGACCCGTCAACCGCAACCCCTGACCTTTAGAATTCTGCAGGATCATGGGGTCAGCGCGATAACCGTGGCGGATGCGGCCGTGCGGGATGCCATGGCCTGGTGTGCCGAAAAGCTGCAACAGGTGGTGGAGCCTGGCGGCGCAATCGCCCTGGCCGCCCTGCTTAGCAACCCTAAACCGTTTCGTGGCCAACGCGTCGCCATCCTGCTGACCGGCGCGAATGGCTAAAACATTACTTCGGGTAATGCAAAAATGCTCTAACGCACCCGCATCGGCGGCATAACCGCCTGCGGCGCATCTTGCAGCATGGCGTTCAGCCAGCCACCCAGACCATGAGCTTGCAGGCTAATCGCCGACATCACCCGCGCCAATTCCACCTTAGCCTGCGGCCTTCCCCCCGCCAGCCATTGCAGCAACAGTTGCAACGGGTCATGCGGGGCGGGATACATCCGCACATCGACCGCCTCATCCAGATTTAGGCCAGCCAGCTGACGGGCGCTATCAATCGCCTCCAACAGGCCGCCGTGCCCATCGATTAGCTGTTTTTCCAAGGCCTGTTGCCCGCTCCACACCCGTCCACGCGCCACCGCATCCAGCTGGTTGGGATCCAAATGGCGGGCTTTGGCGACTCGGCTGGCAAAATCCTCATAGGAACGATCCAAAGATTTTTCAAACAGCTGGCGATCGGCTGGACTAAAGGGGGTTGAGGCGCTGGCCAACAGGGCATTGGGCGCGGTTTTCACCTGTTCCACCGTGACCCCCAGCTTATTCAGCAGGCCTGCAATCACAAATTTACCGCCAAACACCCCAATGGATCCGGTAATGGTGGCGGGGCTGGCCAAAATTTTGCTGGCAGGCAGTGCCAGGTAATACCCGCCCGAGGCCGCGTAGTTGCCCATCGACACCACCACCGGCTTACCCTTTTGCTTGGCCTGATCCAGGGCGTGCCAGACCGTGTCGGAGGCAACAATATCCCCGCCGGGGCTGT
>VEQJ01000207.1 GCA_018883285.1 Alphaproteobacteria bacterium | reverse complement strand
AGATGTGTAATAAGAGACAGCAGTTCCCCCCAGCGCGGGTCTATACAACTCTCACCATCCCCCCGACACTTGCTAAGCGATGGATTTTTTCGGTAACAGTTTTGGGTTATAATCATTCCACTTTAGAAATCTACAGTGCTACAAATGTCACGATCTCTGCGATACGGTGCTCATGTACTTCTGTGTACACTTCGCTCCGTTTCTCGACCTCGCAACATTTTCGCAGGCTGTATATTTCTAAATTGAAACGACTATATGATGGCTGTGATGAACCGATGGTATCGCCCGACAGTGGTTTTTTGCATGGCGCTGGCCCTGGCCTATGCCACCCTGGGTCATGGCCAGCTGGTAGGGCGGGCGGTGGCGCAAACCGTGCCGACCAGCCGCCAACAAGTACAGCTGAGTTTTTCGCCGATTGTTAAGCAAACCGCGCCCGCGGTGGTCAATATCTATGCGAAAAGGGTGGTGAAATCCCGCCTGAACCCCATGCTGAATGACCCGATCTTTCAAAAGTTTTTTGGCAACAATTTTATGTTCGGCCTGCCGCGCGAACGGGTTGAAAATTCGTTGGGATCGGGGGTGATTATTCGCCCCGATGGTCAAATTGTTACCAATTACCATGTGGTGGAATCCAGTGATGAGATCACGGTGGTGTTGGCCGACCGCCGCGAATTTCCCGCCAAGGTTACCTATGGTGATAAGCGGATTGATCTGGCCTTTTTGAAAATTGAGGCTGGCAATGTGCCCTATGTAGAATTGGCGGATTCCGATGCGGCCGAGGTGGGGGATGCGGTGTTGGCCATCGGCAACCCCTTTGGCGTCGGGCAAACGGTTACCATGGGCATTATCTCTGCCTTAGCACGAACCGCGGGCGGCATTTCTGATCTGAACTTTTTTATCCAAACCGATGCCGCCATTAACCCTGGCAACTCCGGCGGGGCGTTGGTGGATTTGAATGGCCGATTGTTGGGGATCAATACCGCCATTTTCAGCCGCGATGGCGGATCCAACGGCATTGGATTTGCGATTCCCGCCAACATGCTGCGCGCCAGTGTTGCCTCCTTAGAAAAAAATGGGCGGGTGGTGCGGCCATGGCTAGGGCTTAGTGGCCAGCCCGTCACTGCCGAAATTGCCAACAGCCTGGGGCTTAGTCGCCCGACTGGTGTGGTGGTGGCCAGAGTGGTTCGGGATGGTCCCGCCGCCACCGCGGGTCTCAAAAGCGGCGATGTGATTTACGCGGTGGAGAATAAAGAGGTTACCGATCTGGAATCCCTGCGTTTCTATGTATCGACCGCTAAGCCCACGGGGGCGGTGCGGCTGTCGGTCATTCGCCAGCAACGGCAATTAACCCTGTCGATGCCGTTGCAAGCTGCGCCCGAAAATCCTCCCCGCCAGGAAACCAAGCTGGCTGGCCGTACACCCCTGACGGGTGCCACCGTGGTCAATCTGTCGCCTGCCGTTGCCGAGGAATATGGTTTTGCCAGCGATCAGGGGGTGGCGGTAATCAAGACGGATCAGGGGACGCCCGCCGAACAGTTGGATCTGCGGACGGGCGATGTGGTGTTGGCGATCAATGGGGTTGAGGTGGATTCGGTGGCCAGCCTGCGGGATTTGGTTAAGGAGCCCAATCGCGGCTGGCAAATCACCATCAGGCGCGGCGGTGATGTGCTGAATGTGGTGGTTCGGGGATAAGGGCAGGGCGGTTAGGGGGCACCGCACAATCGGGCGACACAGACCCCAGTATGCACCAGCCAGCGCGGATGAATGCTGGTGTATGATTCCTATGTTTTTCCTTATTTTGTGCTTGACACCGCCGCCCGTAGGCGCAATATGGTATCAGTTGTTGCGCCGCAACATTTTGTGATTTTTTTTCTTATGATGAGAATCAATGTTGCAAGGCAACAAAGCCCAAAAGCTTATCCAACTGCTCTAATCTTTTGTTAAGGAGAGACCAATGACCACCAACAACACTTCAGCCAAAACCAAGGCTGCCGAAGCCCTCAGCGCCACCACCCAAGAAGCCATTCAGGGCGCCATCGCCAACGGCGTTAAGGCTGCCCAAACTTCCAGCGCTGAAGCCGCCAAGGCTGCTACCAAAATCGTCAACCTGGTTGCCCAAAACACCAGCAAGGCCAATTCAACCATGGTGGAATCTTTTGATGGTATCTCAAGCTTTATGCGTGAAAACCTGAACGCTATCAGCAAGTCCAGCGCCGATCTGATTGCCGGTTGTGAATCCATCTTAAAGCAGTGCTTTAGCTTTGCTCAAAGCCAGCTGGAATCCAGCCTTAGCGCCCAGAAAGAACTGGTGAACTGCAAAAACCTGCGTGATGTTTTTGAAACTCAGGCTGAATTTGCCCGCAACTCCTATGAGCAGGGTGTCAGCGAAATGACCAAAATTTCCGAAAGCTTGATCAAAATCACCAACCAGTCAGCTGAGCCAATTCAAGCGCGCATTAACGTGTCGATTGAAAAAGCGTTCAAATCGGCTGCCTAGGCGGTTTTAACCAATCCCAAAGGGGGCTGGAGGTGTTTGCCTCTGGCCCCTTTTTTTTGTAGCATCGAAATCTGTAGAACTTTTCCTAAGGCCATGGTTTTGGTGAGCGTGATGCCCCCGCTGCTATCGCAATTGCAAGTCCAGCTGCAATCCAGCCTGCCGCCCAATGCGCGCCCTGATTGGGGGCAGCAGCAGGATACCGCGACCAAGCCGCGCGAACGCCTGAAAAAGCCGCCGCTGTATCGCGTGCTGCTGTTGAACGACGATTTTACCCCGATGGACTTTGTTGTTGATATTCTGGAAACTATTTTCCGCAAAGATCATGAGGAGGCCACCATCATCATGTTGCATGTTCACAATCATGGGGTGGGGGTTTGCGGTATCTATAGCTGTGAGG
>VEQJ01000206.1 GCA_018883285.1 Alphaproteobacteria bacterium | reverse complement strand
CTGTTACCCCCTGCACCACCGCCCTTCCCAACCGCTGGCTCAAGTCGTTCAGCCCCAGGGCAAGTTGGGATCGCACCGGCACCGCCATCTCCGCCGCCGCGGTCGGGGTGGGCGCGCGCACATCAGCGGCCAGATCGATTAGGGTGTTATCGGTTTCATGCCCGACCGCCGAGATTAACGGAATAGCGCTGGCCGCCGCCGCCCGCACCACCACCTCCTCATTAAACGGCATCAAATCCTCCACGCTGCCGCCGCCACGCGCCACGATCAGCAGGTCTGGGCGCGGGATACCGCCCGCAAGTGCCCCATCACCAGCAGGCAAAGCGTTAAAGCCGTTGATGGCGGCGGCAATTTGGCCAGCCGCCCCATCCCCCTGCACCGCCACCGGCCACAGCAGCACATGCAGCGGGCAACGGTCGTTCAGTCGATGCAGAATATCGCGGATTACCGCGCCGGTCGGGCTGGTCACCACGCCGATAACGCGCGGCAGAAAGGGTAAGGCTTTTTTGCGGGCGGGGGCGAACAAGCCCTCAGCCGCCAACCGCTGCTTACGCTCCTCAATCATTTTCAGCAGGGCGCCAATGCCGGCGGGCTCAACCGACTCAATCACCAACTGGTACTGGGAACGCCCTGGATGGGTGGTCAGCTGCCCCGTCGCCACCACCTCCAACCCATCCTGCAACCATTGTTTCAACTTGCCCGCCACCCCGCGCCAACACAGGGCGGCCAGCACGCCCCCCTCATCCTTTAAACTCAAATAGACATGGCCGCTGCTGTGAAATTTGCAGCCAGAGATTTCGCCGCGCACCCGTACCCGCTCAAAATCCGCCTCCAGCCGCCTTCGCACCGCCTGCGCCAGCTCGCTGACCGCAAAGGTGGGGATGTTGCTTTGCAGCATGTTGGTTTTTTCTATCATGGACAAACTCTATTTTTTTCTATTAAGGTTGTCTTTTTTTACTTCACATCTGAAAAGAGCAACCATGAGCGACACTCTACCAACTGCAACCGTAGCGGCACAACCAGCATCCGAGCAACCCTCCGTCACGATAGAGGTTAATGCAACCCTACTGAAAGTGACAACTTATGATTGCAACAATGGGCAGTGTGGCACTCTTGGCCAACATACAATTTCTGTGCAACGCCCTGACGAGGAAGCTGTTACACAGCCGCGTTATGTGCAAGCCGATAACACCATGATCATGGTGACGTTAGCGTTGCCCAACAACACAACTGTTGACGCCGTGGTAGCAACGACCAGCGACATAACTGTTGAACAGCTGCAAGCGTTAACAGGAAAAAAGGTTGCTTGTGAAATCGATGGAACGGCAGCCCAGGAGCATCGCAAGGCTCTAAACGACGCACAAAATGGCAGCACGCACCCGCTCACTGTTTTGCTTGCGATTGAAGCAGCAGCAGAACTAAGCCGCTAAACCCAGCTGGCCACCGCAACAGCCCGTCAGCCATCTTGCCAGGCAGGTTCTTACCCGATAGATTTTGCGCCTTGAATCATCCAACCAGGCGAGGATAGGCAACATGCGGATAGTTTTGATTGGTGGCGGGGCGCGTGAACATGCCCTGGCCTGGAAGCTGCGTCAATCCAGCCTGTGTGACGATCTTATCTGCCTTGGCGGCAATGCGGGGATTGAGCAATTGGCCGAATGTCACCCGATGCGCCCCGATGATCTGGACGGTATTGCCCGCTTTTGCCAGCAGGCCAAGCCCGATTTGGTGGTGCCGGGTCCTGAATTGCCCCTGGTGCTGGGGCTGGTGGATAAGCTGACGGCGATCGGTTTTCCCACCTTTGGCCCCAGCGCGGCGGGCGCCATGCTGGAGGGATCCAAGGGCTTTGTTAAGGATCTGTGCGCGGCGCAGGGGATTCCCACCGCTGGCTTTCACCGCGTCAATGATGCGGATGAGGCAAAGGCGCTGGTCAAGAAAATCGGCGCGCCGATCGTGCTAAAGGCTGACGGGCTGGCGGCGGGCAAGGGGGTGATTATCGCCCACAGCCTGGATGAGGCGCTGGACGCGGTGGATGAGCTGATGGCCAACCATGCCGAACTGGTGATCGAGGAATTTATGACGGGGCCAGAGCTGAGTTTTTTCGCGCTGGCGGATGCTAAGGGCGCGGTGCCGTTGACCAGTGCCCGCGACTATAAACGCGCTTTTGATGGGGATCAGGGGTTGAACACCGGCGGGATGGGCGCCTATTCCCCCGTTGCCCAGGCGACCGCGCGGCTGGAGGGGGAGGTGATGGATCGCATCATCGAACCAACGCTGGCTGGCCTGCGCAAACAGGGGGTGACCTTTCGCGGGGTTATGTTCGCTGGCCTGATGCTGACGGAGCAGGGGGTTAGGCTGATTGAGTACAATGTCCGCTTTGGCGATCCGGAGTTCCAGGTGCTGATGCCCCGCCTGCAAGATGATTTGGTGGAGCTGATGTTGGGCAGCATCCACGACCAGCTGCATCACCGCACGCCGAAATGGTCGGATCAAGCCGCGTTGGGGGTGGTGGTCAGCGATCGGCAATACCCAAGTGGCAGCAGCAATTCGGCGGAAATTCGTGGCTTGGCAGAGATGGCGGGTGAGCCTGACACGATGATTTTCCATGCCGCTACCAAGCGCAATGCGGATGGCGTGGTGGTCAACACCGGTGGGCGGGTGCTAACCGTGGTTGGTCTGGGCAAAACGGTGCCAGAAATTCGCGGCGCCCTGCTGCCCAAATTGACCCAACATTTGGGCGACAACCCACAGCTGCGTTGGCGGGGCGACATTGGCTATCATGAGGGTTAGAGCGAAAACGCTCTATAGTTGTTCCAATTTAGAAATATACAGCCTGCGAAAATGTTACGAGGTCGAGAAACGGAGCGGAGTGTACATGAACGTACATGAGCACCGTATCACAGAGATCGTAACATTTGCAGCAC
>VEQJ01000205.1 GCA_018883285.1 Alphaproteobacteria bacterium | reverse complement strand
TCTTTATCCTGTGGATGGTGGGCACGGCGGTGCTGGTGGTGACCATTTCGGTGTTGTTTATGCGTAACCAGGTTAAACCGCTTAAACAGCTGGCCAAGGTAGCCGACGATGTCGGCCGTGGCATTGACCTGCCCGCTCTGCGCCCCAGCGGCGCGTTAGAGGTGCGACAGGTGACGGTGGCCTTTAACCGCATGCGTGACCGTCTGCAACGCCAGGTGACAGGGCGGATGGAGATTTTGCGCAATGTTAGCCATGACCTGCGAACCCCCCTGACCCGCATGCGCCTTATTATTGCTGGCCTGCCGTCGGGACAACAACAGAATGATTTGCGCCAGGAAATCAGCGAGATGAATCAAATGATCGAAGGCTATTTGGCCTTTGTGCGCGGTGAGGCAGAGGAAACGCTGCAACCGATTTTCCTGAACGACTGGCTGCAGGAAATGGCGCAATCCTTTAGCCTGCCCGATCGGATGATAAAGGTGCGCCAGCCCAAACAATCGGTGCAATTTTCTATCCGACCACAGGCGGTTCGGCGCGCCGTCGGCAACCTGCTGACCAACGCCTTGCGCTATGGGCAACAGGTACGACTGAGCGCGCAAATCAAAAGCGATGAGGTCTGGATAGTGGTGGAGGATGATGGACCCGGCATCCCCGCTGATAAGCGCGCCAACGTCTTTCAGCCGTTTCAACGCTTGGAACCCAGCCGCAATCAGGCAACAGGTGGCTATGGCCTGGGCATGACCATCGCCCTTGACCTAATACGCCAGCACGGCGGCGATATCCTGCTAAGCGAATCGGTACTTGGTGGTCTAAAGGCCACCATTAAGCTGCCGCGATAATGGATTTCAACAGAGAAAATGGGCTGATAGATACAAAACATCTATGATCTAGCGAGATTTTCGTGCAAAGCACAACCATCCATCAAGGCTGACAGCGATTGTGAATCTTAAGATTATTCAGCTGCAGATTCAGAGGCGGGAACGGCACGAATCTTAGCAGATTCATCACGATCTACGAACTCAATGATGGCCATAGGGGCGGTATCGCCATAGCGTTTGCCCGCCTTAATGATGCGGATGTAACCACCTGGACGGGATTGGTAACGCGGGCCAAGCACGCTGAAAATTTTCGCGGTCGCGCTGTCATCACGCAGGGTGTTATAGATTAGGCGGCGGTTGGCCAGGCTGGCATCCTTACCGACTGTAATCAATTTTTCCAAATACGGACGCAACTCCTTAGCCTTAGGCAAGGTGGTGGTGATTTGCTCATATTGCACAAGGGATGCGGCCATGTTGCGCAACATCGCCAAGCGGTGTTCGCTGGTGCGGTTTAATTTACGGCCGGCTAAACGGTGGCGCATGACCTAAACTCCTGTTCTTATCCTGATGATGTGCAATATGCTAAGTTATTTTTAGTAGGGCTCTTCAAGCTTTTTGGCAAGCTCTTCAATGTTTTCTGGTGGCCAACCCTGCACCTGCATCCCCAGATTCAGCCCCATGGTAATCAGCACCCGCTTGATTTCCTCCATGGACTTGCGACCAAAGTTGGGGGTCTTCAGCAGATCCATCTCAGACTTTTGAACCAGGTCACCAATGTAAACAATATTATCATTTTTCAGGCAGTTGGATGCACGAACCGACAGCTCAAGCTCCTCAACCCGGCGCAACATGTTCGGATTGAATGGCAGATCCAGCTTGCCACCATGCTGACGGGCGGCGCCTGAATCATCAAAGTTCACAAACAGTTGCAATTGATCCTGAATAATGCGGGCAGCAATGCCAGCAGCATCCTCAGCGGTGACCGCGCCATTGGTCTCAATGGTCATGGTCAGTTTGTCATAGTTGGTAATTTGACCAACGCGGGTATTTTCCACCTTAAAGGCCACCCGACGCACAGGCGAGAAAATTGCATCAATCGGAATCAAGCCAATCGGCGCATCCTCTGGCCGATTTTGGCTGGCCGGGACATAGCCCTTGCCATGCGCCACCGTCAGCTCAATTTCAATTTTGGCATCGCGATCCAGGGTGCAAATGACCAGGTCGGGATCCAAAATCTCGACATCCGCGCCGGTTTCGATTTGCGCAGCGCGCACTTCACCAGGGCCTTTGGCCTGAAGGCGAATCTTGCGGGGCGTATCCGATTTCAACCGAACACCCAACTGCTTAAGGTTCAGGATAATATCGGTCACATCCTCACGCACGCCAGGAATAGAAGAGAATTCATGCAGCACGCCATCAATCTGAATCGCGGTCACCGCCGCACCCTGCAAGGATGACAGCAAAACCCGGCGCAGGGCGTTGCCCAACGTCTGACCAAAGCCACGCTCCAACGGTTCAGCCGTAATCGATACGACACGTTTGTTGTCGTTCTCAGGTGCTATATCCAGATGGTTTGGCTTAATCAGGCTTTGCCAATTGCGCTCAATAACGGTAATGGTGCTCATTCTCTTTATTCCTTTATGCAAAAAACCTTAGACGCGACGACGCTTTGGCGCACGGCAGCCATTGTGGGGCACGGGGGTCGTGTCACGAATCGCGGTCACGGTAAAGCCAATGCTTTGCAACGCCCGCAAAGCCGATTCACGGCCAGAACCAGGCCCCTTAACCTCAACCTCGATTAAGCGCACACCATGTTCGCGCGCTTTCTTACCAGCATCCTCAGCCGCGATTTGCGCCGCATAGGGAGTGGATTTCCGCGCCCCCTTAAACCCCATTGACCCAGCCGAAGACCAGGAAATGGCATTGCCAAATGGATCGGTAATGGTCACCAAGGTATTGTTGAACGTGGAGCTGACATAGGCACGCGCGCTCACAATATTCTTTTTTTCTTTTTTCTTAGTCTTTTGACGAGGTGGCACAATTAGACTCCTAGTTAATTACGTTACTTCTTGATTTTCTTCTTACCAGCAATAGCAATCGCCTTACCTTTACGGG
>VEQJ01000204.1 GCA_018883285.1 Alphaproteobacteria bacterium | reverse complement strand
CCAGCTGAATTCAAGTTTGAAGTGCAACAAGGTGGATATTTTGGGTGAAGGCCTCAAGAGGGGTGAGCCAGTTGAGGCTTTTGCGTGGTGTTAAGTTATGGTTTAAGATGGTTTCTTGATAATCCTCCTTAGAAATTTTTTTTATATCAGTTTTGCGTGGTAATTCACGAAATAATCGACCATTAGTGTTTTCAATTCCTCCTTTTTGCCAGCTGGCGTAGGGGTCACAAAAGTAAATAGGCATTGCAAGTTTTTTGGTTACGAACAGATGATTGGCAAATTCGCTATTATTTAGGGGGCGCTATCAACCGTTAGGGTTTTGCGCGCCGCAAGAGGCAAATATTTAAGCAATTTAATCAACGACTTAGAGGTCACTGACGCTGATTTGCTAGCCAGGGGTATGCTAAGCGTGACCATCGTTTTGCTTCTTTACAACATGGGCACGAACCACCAGAGCATGTTGGCTGTTGCGGCAAAAAGCCCTCAAATCGCCCTCCCAGTTTCCAAATTGTTGTTTACTATCAGCATCTTGAGGGCGGTCATGGATGGAAACCCGATCCGAAATCCTGGCACCCCCGCTGTAGCGGTATCGGCGCGATCGTTTGGCTTTTCGACGATAAAGATGCCGCCAAATCTTTTCATCTCGTTGTTTTTTATCGTAAATCCAGCTATAGATGCTCTCCACGCTTATGCTTTTAATGTCAGATTGACGGTGCTTTAGAAAGCCAGAAATCTGCTCTGGTGACCATAAATCATAAATAATTCTGTCTAACACCCACTCTTTAAGTGCAAAATCGCGATCCAATCGTCGCCCCCGCAATCGCGCCGAAGGTGTCTCTTTTTTTCTCAGGCGCCGAAGGGAGCCTCTTTTTTTCTCAGGCGCCGAAGGTGTCTCTTTTTTTCTCAGGCGCCGAAGGTGTCTCTTTTGTTCTCAAGCGCCGAAGGGCTGGCCCGCGCTTTTTTGCTGCGATCTTTCTGGCCAATAATCGCCTTTCGCGGTCTGATTGCGTTTTAATTCACAATAAACTGTGCTTCTTGTTCTCCCTAATGCTAAGTCAATCTCCGCTATAGAGGACTCCGATTGCCTTAGCCGCGCCATCTTCTCTCTTTCGTCCAAGCTTAATTGTTGATACTGTCTCATCTGCAACGCCTTCCTGTGCTTGTTTCTTCAACTCGCACTCTAAGGTGTTGCACTTCATTTTAGAACCTAGGAAATACTTTCAAGGCTTTCTGTTGATACATCCTTATTATGCTCAACACCGACACTGATAACCGCCTCTTCAATTGGAGGAGATTTAAGCTTCGGATACTTTCTCGATGCAAGTTCAGACATGATAGCTCCCTATACCCACAATAGCACAAAGGAAATGAAATTCCATGGGAATCGCCAACCAGGCCGCCTAAGCCGCTGCACCTCCCTAACCCAATCACCAAACCACCAGCAAAAATGACTGGGCAAAATGGCTGGGCAAAGGCAATCGCTTTGCCCTATAGTCACCGATAATCTTCTGACAACCTTAATCAGTCCATAGCCCAACAAAAGTTCGCCATCATGACCACGCCCCCCGCAAAGCCAGCCGCCACCTCGCCAAAAGGCTGTTTGATTACCACCCCGATCTACTACCCCAACGCCGCCCCCCATTTGGGGCATGCCTATTGCGACGTTGCCGCCGATGTGTTGGCGCGCTATTACCGATTGACGGGGCAGACGGTGTTGTTGCTGACCGGCACCGATGAGCATGGCCAAAAGATTGCCCGCGCCGCCGCCGATAAGGGCATCAGCCCGCAGGCGCATGTGGATGAACAATCGGCGCATTTTCGTGACCTGGCCGCCACCCTGACCATGTCCAACGACGATTTCATCCGCACGACGGAGCCGCGTCATCATCACGCTGCCCAGGCTTTCTGGCGGGAATTGGCGGCCAGCCATGCCCCCGATGGCCAGCCCAATGTCTATCTGGGGCACTATGCCGGCTGGTATTCCGCCCGTGACGAGACCTTTTTCCAAGAATCCGAACTGGTCGATGGCAAGGCGCCCACCGGCGCGCCTGTCGAGTGGACGGAGGAGGCAACCTACTATTTCCGCCTGTCCGCCTGGCAAGACCGCCTGTTGGCCTATTTTCGCCAATATCCCGACGCCATTCAGCCCGCCAGCCGCCGCAACGAAGTCTTGGCCTTTATTGAGCGCGGCCTGACCGACCTATCCATCTCCCGCACGGGGGTCAGCTGGGGGATTCCCGTGCCCGACGCGCCCGGCCATGTTATGTATGTCTGGACAGACGCGCTGGTCAACTATTTGACCGCCATTGATTTTCCAAACAGGGATAGCCAACTGTTTCAGCAGTTTTGGCCAGCCAAGCTGCATCTGGTTGGCAAGGATATTATCCGTTTTCACTGCATCATTTGGCCAGCCATGTTGATGGCGGTTGGCCTGGAACCGCCCCAACAAGTATTCGCCCATGGCTTTTTCATCAGCGGCGGCCAAAAAATGTCGAAATCGATCGGCAATGTGGTGGATCCGTTTGAGCTGGTGCGCCGCTATGGCGCCGATAGCTTTCGTTTTTATGTGATGAGCGAGTTTGCCTTTGGCCAGGATGGCGATTTTCAGGAGGCGAATTTGGCGCAGCGTCACAACAGCATGTTGGCCAATGATTTGGGCAATCTAAGCCAACGCAGCCTATCGATGCTGCAACGCTATCTGGCGGGCACAGTGCCAAGCTGGCCTGATGCGGCGCGGTTGGAGGCGGCCGATAACGCCCTGCTGACCCTGGCCAGCGAGAATCTGGCGCTGTATCATCAGGCAATGACGGAGCTGGCCTATCATCGCGCGCTTGAGCTGGTTTGGCAGGTGATCACCGCCGCCAACCAATATGTCGATACCCAGGCGCCGTGGAGCCTGCACAAACAGGGCTCTGCCCGCCTGCCCATCGTGCTGCGCGTGCTGACGG
>VEQJ01000011.1 GCA_018883285.1 Alphaproteobacteria bacterium | reverse complement strand
GGTACGCTGACCACGCACGGGCAGACGACCAGAACGGTGACGCAGACCGCGATAGCATCCAATATCCATCAATCGCTTGATGTTAAACGGTACCTCACGACGCAAATCCCCCTCAACCTTATAGTCGCTGTCAATAATCTGACGGATTTGCAAAATCTCTGCTTCACTCAACTGGTGAACACGCTTGGTGCTGTCAATGCCAGCTTTGGCACAGACCTCAAGGGCGGTTGTCGGGCCAATGCCGTAAAGATACCTAAGCGAAATGCCCAACGGTTTTTGAGAAGGGATATTAACACCAGCTATACGCGCCACGGGTTTATCTCCAATAATTTTCAGGTGAAGTAAGAACACTAGTCATGAAAATAGCTTTGTCAATAGCCAGTTTCATCGGATTATGCCGATACTTTCTCCTGGTTGGTTAATTTAAGGACAGCGGCCAAGCGAGAGGCCACTGTTTCAACGGTACCGGTACCATCAATTCTGCTTAGCAGGCCGCGCTGCTTATAGAAAGGCAGCAGCGCCGCGGTTTGATCCGCGTATACAGCCAACCGCTTTTCCACCACCTCTTGCTGATCATCGGGGCGAACAACAAAGTCTTTGCCGCCGCATTGGTCGCACACGCCATCAATGGCGGTCGGGCGATGCACCCGATGATAGCCTGCGCCGCAACTGGTGCAGGAGAATCTGCCTGTCACCCGCTCAACAATATAGCTTTCCGGAACATCCAGGGCGATAACCGCGCTAACCGCCTCACCACGTTTGGCCAAAAACTGCTCCAGCGCCTCGGCCTGGGCAGGCGTGCGGGGAAATCCATCCAGGACATAGCCCGCTGCGCCCGTGCTCAACCGCTGCTCAATCAACTGGATGACAATCTCATCAGGCACCAGCCCGCCAGCACTCATGATCGATTTCACACGCTCGCCAAGGGGGGATCCCGAACGAATGGCTTCACGCAACATGTCACCCGTCGCCAATTGCTGCAGGCCATAATTGGTTTCTAGCAGCTTGGCCTGTGTCCCCTTCCCTGCCCCGGGCGCACCTATCAGAATCGCAATCATGAACGACGTCCCTGCAACCCTGATTTTTTCATCAGACCTTCATATTGATGCGCCAGCATATGGCCGCTGATCTGGGTAACCGTTTCCATGGTCACCGACACCACAATCAACAGGCTGGTACCGCCAAGCATAAATGGCAATCCATAATGAGCAATCAGAAACTCAGGAATCAAGCAGACGATGGTCATGTACAGGGCGCCCACAACAGTCAAGCGGGTTAAGATAAAGTCTAGATAATCCGCCGTATGCTTACCTGGGCGAATACCAAGAATAAAACCGCCATTTTTCTTGATATTATCCGCTGTTTCAACCGGGTTAAACACCACGGCTGTATAGAAAAAACTAAAGAAAATAATCATAAAAGCGTACAACGCCATATGCAGAGGCTGGCCAAAACTCAATGCGCGTATGGTGTTGGTCAACCATTCAGGCGCATCTTGCCCCAAACCAGCACTGGCAATAGTGGTTGGCAACAGCAGTAAGGAGCTAGCAAAAATTGGCGGAATAACGCCCGCACTGTTAAGTTTTAGCGGCAAATGGGTTGATCCGCCGCCTGTCATCCGCATGCCCACCTGGCGCTTAGGATATTGTACCAGCAGACGGCGCTGCGCACGCTCAACATACACAATAAAATAGACAACCGCGATGACCAGAACGAAAATGGCAAGAATAAACCCAACCGACAGAGCGCCGGTACGCCCCAATTCCAGGGTGTTGCCAAGCGCAAGAGGCAAATTGGCGACAATACCCGCAAAAATGATCATGGAAGTACCGTTGCCAATACCTCGAAAGGTCATTTGCTCACCCAACCACATCAAAAACACCGTACCACCCGTCAACATGATCATGGTGGTCAAGCGGAAGGATAAGCCAGGATCCATAACCGCCGCAACACTGCCGCTGCGCATACACTCTATCCCAATCGCTAGACCATAACCTTGAACCATCGCCAACAAAACGGCTGCATAGCGGGTGTATTGGTTAATCTGTTTGCGACCACTCTCCCCCTCTTTTTTCATGGCATCCAGGGATGGCGACACCGCGGTCATCAACTGCATGATAATCGATGCGGTGATGTAGGGCATGATATTTAGGGCAAAGATGGTCATCCGCTGCAGCGCGCCACCCGCAAACATATCGAACATGCCAAAAAGGCCACCGCCATGGCTTTTGAACATTTCAGAAACAACCGCACTATCGATGCCTGGCAGAGGAATATAGGTGCCTAGACGGTAAACAACCAACGCGGCCAGTGTAAACCAAATGCGGCTATGCAACTCCTTTGCACGCGCAAACGCTGCAAAAGACAATTGATCACCAACACCCATGGGGCGCTGGGCAGTGCCATACACGCCTTGTCGCGAAGACACGGTTAGGCACCAACCAGCTGCAATGTGCCACCAGCTTTGGCAAATGCCTCTTTAGCAGCGGCCGATGCGGCATGAACCTCAAGCTCAAGCTTTGCCTTAAGCTCGCCTCGACACAACAATTTAACGGGAAGATTGTCCCGAACCAAGCCAGCCTGGCGCAAGACCTCAATCGTTATGGGCTTTTTCGCCAACGGGTTACCTGAATCAACCAGCTGCTGCAGATCATCCAGATTGATCAAGGTGTAGGTCACCTTAAAAGGATTGTGGAAGCCACGCTTAGGCAATCGACGATACAGGGGCATTTGACCGCCCTCAAACAATTTTCTTGCGCCGCCACTACGCGCTTTGTGACCCTTATGACCCTTGCCCGAGGTTTTTCCCTTGCCCGTGCCAATACCACGCCCAAGGCACTTTGGCTTTTTGCGGGCATCAGGATTTTCGCGAATCTGATTTAACAACGACATTGCTGTCTCCTTTAACCGTTTAATTCTTCGACAGTTATCAAATGCCGTACCTTGCGAACCATACCACGAACGCTCGGGGTATCCTCACGCAACACCGTGTGCATGCGACGACGTATGCCCAAGCCTACTAAGGTAGCCTGCTGATCAGCTTTAGCGCTGATAGAGCTGCGGACTTGGGTAATTTTTAACTGTTTATTTTGAGCCATCGCCCTATTCCTTTACCACTTCGACAACGACATCAGCCTTATCGGATGATTTGCTAGAATCACCACGACGGCCAATCAAGTCACTAATTTTCTTGCCACGCCGAGCGGCAATCTGACGGGGAGATTCAACGCCACTCAAGGCATCCAAGGTTGCGCGAACCACATTATGCGGATTGGATGACCCAATCGATTTGGCTACAATATCCTGCAGACCAAGGGCTTCCAACACGGCACGCATCGGACCGCCAGCAATAACGCCCGTCCCAGCTGGCGCAGAGCGAAGTGTTACCTTGCCAGAACCATAGTGGCCATAGGTATCATGATGCAACGTCCGCGCCTCACGCAATGGCACCCGAATCATCGATCCCTTGGCACCTTCGGTCGCCTTACGAACCGCATCAGGCACTTCACGAGCCTTACCCGTTCCAAAACCAACGCGCCCCTTGGCATCACCGACGACAACCAATGCAGCAAAGCCCATGCGGCGGCCACCCTTAACAGTTTTGGCTACACGATTAACGCTTACCAGTTTCTCAACCAGCTCGCTGCCTTCTTCACGGATTTTTTTATCTGGTAATGCCACAGAATGCCCCTTTAAAATTTAAGACCAGCAGCGCGCGCGCCATCAGCCAATTCCTTAACACGACCGTGATAAACATATCCACCACGATCAAAAACAACTTCATTGATGCCAGCAGCCAAGGCTTTTTCAGCAACCTTCGTACCAACCTTTGCGGCTGCAGCTTTGGTAGAACCGGTCTTTAGCTGCTTCTGCAGATCCTTTTCCACCGTCGAGGCGCTAACCAAGGTTTTACCAGCCTTGTCATCAATTATTTGTGCATAGATATGCTTGCCCGACCGGCAAACCGATAGGCGCAGGCGCCCTGCACCACGAAGGCGGATTGTCGTGCGAACGCGACGCTTACGACGATCAAAAAGTGGGTTACCGGATGCCATTATTTTTTCTTTCCTTCTTTGCGGCGAACATATTCGCCCTCTTTACGAATTCCCTTACCTTTGTAAGGCTCAGGGGGACGATAGCTTTTAATCTTGGCGACGACCGCACCAACCACTTGCTTATCAATACCTTTTACGGTAATGGCCGTCGGCTTTTCGCTAACAATAGTGATGCCTACTGGAATTGGATAAACAATATCATGGCTGTAGCCAAGCTGAAGAACCAAATTCTGCCCCTGAACCTGGGCACGATAACCAACGCCTAGGATCTCCAGATTTTGAGAAAAGCCTGTGCTGACACCCGTCACCATATTGGCGATACGGTTACGCATGGTTCCCCACATCATACGGGCAAATTTATCCTCACTTAGGGGGGTAACCGTTATCTCGTCATTTTCAAACACAACCGATGTGTTTGACGATAGGGGCAGGGAAAGTTCACCCAGTTTACCCTTAACAACCAAATTATCGTTAACCGTATGAACGGTAACGCCTGAAGGAACCTTAACGGGATTTTTTCCAACGCGCGACATAGCTGTTTTCTTTCTTTAAAATACCGTGCAAAGGATTTCACCGCCCACATTGGCAGCCTTAGCATCCGCATCAGACATAATGCCACGTGATGTAGACAAAATTGAAATGCCCAAGCCATTGTAGGAAGGCTTTACATCATCAACCGGACGGTAAACACGGCAACCAGGCTTTGAAACCCGCTTAATATTTACGATTGCAGGACGACCCTCATGGTATTTCAGCTCAACGCTTAACTCTTTAATATTAGGCCGCAATTCAGAGACCGTGTAACCACGAATCAAACCTTCTTGCTGCAAAACAGCAAGAACACCTTCGCGCATTTTGCTATAGGGGGCTTTCACCACCGACTTGCGAACCATTTGCCCATTGCGCAAACGTGTTAGCAAATCACCGATTGGATCACTTAGGGACATCTTACCAACTCGCTTTAATTAAACCAGGAATTTGGCCGCGCGAACCCAAATCACGAATCAAAACGCGGCACAAACGAAACTTTGACCATACACCACGCGGACGGCCAGTGATGCCGCAACGATTGCGGTATCGGATTGGCGCAGAATTCTTAGGCAGTTTTTGCATTTGGAATTGCAATTGAATGCGCTCTTCAACGGTAATGCTGCGATCCTTAATGCGCTTGCGGAGGGCATCACGCTTTGAAGCGGTTTGCTCCGCAAGCTTTTTGCGACGCTCATTTTTGTTTACAGAAGATACTTTAGACATGGGCTTCTCAGTTCTGAATTGGCAGGTATAGCGCCTTTAACAAAGCCTTACCTTCATCATTGGTGCGGGCAGTGGTGACGATGGTTATATCCATCCCACGAATTTCGTCAACCCTATCATAATTGATTTCAGGGAAAACAATTTGCTCTTTAAGGCCTAGGCTGTAATTACCGTTGCCGTCAAAGCTTTTGGCGGACAAGCCCCGAAAGTCCTTAACCCGCGGCAGGGCAATCGTGACCAGGCGATCCAAAAAGTCATACATACGCTGACCACGAAGGGTAACACGGCAACCGATAGGAAAATTGGTACGCAGCTTAAATCCAGCAATAGACTTTTTGGCTTTGGTCACCACAGATTTTTGACCTGCAATTAATGTCAACTCAGCCGTAGCGGCCTCAAGCTTTTTTTGATCTTGCACGGCCTTACCAACACCCATGTTGATATAGATCGCCTTAACCTTAGGAATTTCCATAACGTTTTTGTAGGTAAACTGCTCCACAAGGGCTGGTTTAACCACTTTTTCGTAATGCTGCATTAAGCGGGGGGTATAGGTACTCATAATTTTTGCTAACCAATTTGTTCACCGGATTTTTTGGCAACACGAACTTTTTGACCATCGGGCAAAAAGCTAAAACCAACACGGGATGCCTTTGATGTTTTGGGATCAACAAGGGCAACATTCGAAACGTGAATCGGACGATCAATCACCACAATGCCACCGGCCGATTGTGCCGTCGGCTTGCTGTGTTTTTTTGCCTGATTTACACCAGCGACCAAAACACGATCCAGCTTTGGATAAACCGTGGCAATCTCCCCAGTTCTACCCTTGTCTTTGCCCGTCAAAACAACAACTTTGTCGCCTTTTTTTAAACGCCGAATCATGGCTACAGCACCTCCGGCGCCAAGGAAATAATTTTCATGTATTTTTTTGCACGCAATTCACGGGTCACCGGACCAAAAATCCGTGTTCCCAATGGCTCACCCTGCTTATTAATCAAAACAGCGGCATTGCGGTCAAAGCGAATGGCCGTGCCGTCGTTGCGACGAATTTCTTTCGCGGTACGAACGATAACGGCACGATGCACATCACCTTTTTTTACCTTGCCACGCGGAATGGCGTTTTTGATGGCAACGACAATGATATCACCAACATCAGCTGTACGACGATGGGATCCACCCAACACCTTAATGCACTGGACAGTTTTGGCACCCGAGTTGTCGGCCACCTGCAAATTTGTGCGCATTTGAATCATGATGCACCCCCATCAGCAGTTGTTGCGGACAACACTTGCCATTTTTTATTTTTAGAAATTGGTGCGCATTCCTGAATGCTGACAGTTTGACCAATTTGATAGTCAGCTTCCCGCTCAACATGCACAGAATATTTTTTGCTCAGCTTAATAATTTTACGATAAAGGGGGTGCGTGGTTCGACGCTCAACGCGCACCACCAGGGTCTTTTGCATTTTATTGCTGACCACTACACCTTGCATCACGCGACGCGGCATAACAAAATCCTTATAATCTATTGCTTTTTAAGCTGTTGTTCTTTTAAAAACGTCTGCACTTTGGCAACCGAACGGCGAACATAGCGCAAACGTGATGGGTTTTCAAGAGCTCCCTGCGCTTTTTGAAAGCGCAAATTTAAAGCTTCACGATACAGGTCACGCAATTTGTCTTTTAGCTGATCGGAGGTCAACAAACGTAGTTCGGTATTTTTCATTTTTAGGCCAATCCAGGCAGACGTTTAACAAAGCGTGTATCAACAGGCAGTTTGGCTGAAGCCAAGGCAAAGGCATGCACGGCAACAGCTTCAGGCACACCTTCAATTTCAAACATGATCCGACCTGGACGAACGCGGGCAATCCAATACTCGGGACTACCCTTACCGCTACCCATCCGTACCTCAGCAGGCTTGGTACTGACAGGAATGTCTGGAAATATACGAATCCATACTTTTCCCGCACGTTTCATGGCACGGGTGATCGTCCGACGAGCAGACTCAATCTGACGGGCTGTAATACGGCCAGCATCAACAGTCTTTAAGCCGTACGACCCAAAGCTTAGCGTTGCACCGCTTTTGGCATCGCCATGAATACGGCCTTTATGAGCCTTGCGGTATTTTGTTCTTTTAGGACTTAACATTGTTCTTACCCAAATGCTGGTGTTTCGACGGTCACTTTGTCATTGGCTGCAGGGTCATGCCCCATGATTTCACCTTTGAAAATCCAAACCTGGACGCCACAAATACCATAGGTGGTTTTGGCAGCACCATAGCCAAAATCAATATCGGCGCGCAAGGTATGCAAAGGCACACGCCCCTCACGGTACCATTCCATCCGTGCAATTTCAGCACCACCCAAACGACCAGAGCAGTTAATACGAATCCCTTGTGCGCCCAGACGCAACGCAGATTGAACCGCCCGCTTCATGGCACGACGATAGGAAACCCGTTTTTCAATTTGTTGCGCAACCGATTCGGCCACCAATTTCGCATCCAATTCAGGTTTGCGAACCTCAACAATATTCAACGAGACTTCATCGCCAGCGATTTTGGTTAGCTCGCTGCGGAGCTTATCAATATCAACGCCTTTTTTACCAATAACCACGCCAGGACGAGCGGTAAACAGAGTAACACGCGCTTTCTTAGCAGGACGCTCAATCACGATACGCGATACACCAGCTGCCGACAGGCGATCCTCAAGAAATTTGCGCATTTTGATGTCGCTATGCAACATGGTCGCATATTCTTTATCCGCATACCAACGGGAATCCCAGCTGCGATTAATGCCAAGACGCAAGCCTATTGGACAAACTTTTTGACCCATTTTTGTTTCCTATCTCTATTCTGGCCGTTCGGCAACGATGACCGTCAGATTGCTAAATGGTTTTTCGATACGGGCAGCGCGACCGCGACCGCGGGTATGCAAACGCTTTAGAACCATCGCCTTACCGACGTAAACTTCTTTAACATAAAGCCGATCAACATCCAGGTTATGATTGTTTTCTGCATTGGCAATCGCAGACTGAACGGCTTTTTTCACCGCAACAGCAATACGGCGATCGCAATAGGTTAATGCGTTAAGGGCTACGGGTGCATCCTTACCACGTATGAGATCGGCAACCAATCCCAATTTGCGTGGACTGGTGCGAAGGCCATTGGCTTTGGCTAATGCTTGGGTTGCTGGTGCCATGGTTATTTCCTCTTCGCCTTTTTGTCCGCCGCATGGCCATGAAAGGTGCGGGTTGGTGCAAACTCACCCAAACGGTGACCAATCATATTTTCGTTAACCAAGACAGGGACGAATTTCTTACCATTATGGACGGCAAAGGTTACGCCAACAAATTGTGGCAGAATTACCGAACGCCGTGACCAAGTCTTAATCAAGTCATGACGACCACTTTCCCGCAGTTTGTCAACCTTAGGCAGCAAATAATGGTCAACAAATGGACCTTTCCATACTGAACGCGCCATAATGTCTATTTACCCTTTGTTGCGTTGCGGCGACGAATAATCAGATAATCGGTCCGCTTATTGTTACGTGTTCTTTTACCCTTAGTCGGCTTGCCCCATGGTGTCACCGGATGACGACCACCAGAAGTTTTCCCCTCACCACCACCGTGCGGGTGATCGACGGGGTTCATCGCCACACCACGAACATGGGGGCGACGACCCAACCAACGGCTACGTCCAGCCTTACCCAGGCTTGTGTTTTTGTGGTCAGTGTTGGACACAACGCCAACGGTGGCAAAACAATCTACTTCGACCATCCGACGCTCACCAGAAGCCAACCGTAGTTGGGCGTATTTGTCGTCCTTGCCCAACAGCTGGATACTGGCACCAGCCGAACGAGCCATTTGCCCACCCTTACCAGCACGCAATTCAACGTTGTGAATCATGGTGCCAGTTGGAATATTTTTCAGGCGCATGCAATTGCCAGGCTTAATATCAACAGCATCGCCAGATTCGACGGCCTGACCAACGGTCATACCTTCAGCCGCCAGCACATAGCTTACAACACCATCCTCATACTTCAGAAGGGCAAGATAGGCAGTGCGGTTGGGATCATATTCAATCCGCTCAACAACCGCTGGAATACCATGTTTTTTACGCTTAAAGTCGACGTCACGCAAAACCTTACGCGCACCACCACCACGGGAACGAACGGTGATACGACCATTGTTGTTGCGCGCACCTGTTTTGGCCTTACCCTTGGTCAGGCTTTTGACGGGATCACCCTTCCACAGGTCGCTGCGGTTAACGAGAACCGTATGACGTTGACTAGGGGTAACGGGTTTTAAAGAACGTAATGCCATTGTTAAACCCCTGCAGAAAAGTCAATTTTAGAGCCAGGCTTTAAGCAGATAATCGCCTTCTTAAAGGCGGCACGCTGACCCAAACGTCCACGAAAACGCTTAACCTTGCCTTGCACATTCATGGTGTTGACCGAGGACACCTCAACCTTAAACAAAGATTCTACCGCCGCCTTAATGGTTGGCTTGTCGGCATCACGGGCAACCTTAAACACAACTTGCTGATTTTCACCAAGCAAGGTGGATTTTTCCGTAATGTGCGGAGCAACGATGACGCGATAATGCGACAGAGCCGGTTGCTCAGCATTTTTGGAAACGGACTTACGACGCTTTAACATGGGTCAACCTTTGTTGCAGACGCTCAAGAGCATCCTTACTGATAATAAGAAAATCACGACGAAGAATATCGTACACATTGGCGCCTTCATCGGCCAATACATCGACATTGGGAATGTTGGCCGCAACGCGACGCACAGACTGAAGCTGCTCTTTGGTTTGCAGCATCAAAACAGAGGCACAATTCATACCTGACAGGGCGGCACTAAACTGAGCCGTTTTCGTAAAAGAAAAACTGTTTTGATCCACTACCAACAGCTTGCTATCTTGCATTTTAGTAACCAAGGCACTGATAAGGGCAGCGCGACGAACTTTTTTGTTCAGGCTGTAACCATGATCACGAACCACAGGACCAAAAATGACCGCGCCACCCCGTTGATGAGGCCCACGCAGGCTACCCTGACGGGCACGACCAGTACCCTTTTGAGCAAAGGGCTTTTTGGTTGTTCCAGAAATATCACCAACCTGCTTAACCTTGTGGGTACCCGCACGACGCTTGGCCAATTGCCAACGAACGGTCATCGCCATCAGATCAGAACGTTTCTCGGCTCCAGCAATCGCCTCAGCCAGCTCAAAACTGCCAATCTCTTTATTTGTCCAATCGCGTACTGCCAGTTTCATTGCCTACTCCGCTGCATTTTCTGTGGATTCGTGCGCAGGGATATTGTCCTCAGCCACGTTGTTATTGGTTTCCGCAATGACAGCTTTGTTATCCGATGCCTTAGCAGTTGGATAAGGAAGATCCGCTGGCAACGTCTTTTTGGTGGCATCGCGCACCAGAACCCAACCTTTATTAGCGCCAGGCACGCAACCCTGAACCCCAATCAGCTGATTTTCGGTATCGATAACCAGAACCTTCAGGCTTTGTTGGGTTACCTGGGTGTTCCCCATCTGCCCCGCCATCCGCTTATTCTTAAAGACTTTACCCGGAAATTCCCTGTGACCAGTCGAACCATGACTACGGTGGGTCAGGGATACCCCGTGGGTCGCCCGCAAACCACCGAAGTTATGGCGCTTCATCGCACCGGCAAAACCTTTACCTTTTGTGGTAGCGGTTACGTCAACATACTGACCGACAATAAAGTGCTCAGCACGCAACTGCTCACCAACCGGCACAACAGCATCGTCAGACACACGGCATTCTTGCAGAATGCGCAAGGCAGGCAGTTCCTTTTTTACAAAGACCTGCTTTTGAGCGTTGTTCAGACGTTGCGGCTTGGTTAAGGCTGTTCCAAGCTGAACAGCGACATAACCATCGCGCTCGATGGTTTTTACATCGACGACATAGCAATCCTTAACGGACAGCAGCGTCAACGGCACAACCGTACCGTTTTCACTGTACATCCGTGTCATTCCAAGCTTTTGAGTTAGCACACCACTACGCATTGTTCTTAGTCCGCTGATAATTTGATCTGGACATTAACACCAGCTGGCAATTCCAGCTTCATTAACGCATCAACTGTTTGAGGGGTGGGATCGACAATGTCAATCAACCGTGTGCTCGTCCGAATTTCGAACTGTTCACGCGATTTTTTGTCCACGTGAGGAGAGCGGTTGACTGTGAAGCGCTCAATAGCACGCGGTAGTGGCACGGGACCACGAACCAATGCACCCGTCCGCTTAACCGTATTGACGATTTCTAACGCCGAACGGTCAAGGATGCGGTGATCAAACGCTTTAAGGCGAATGCGGATATTTTGCGCTTCAACAGCCATCACACTATCAATCTTTTTTCTCTGTTATAACCTAAGCTAAACTCTAACTATTTCAGAATCTTTGCCACAACACCAGCACCAACGGTTTTACCACCCTCACGAATGGCGAAACGAAGACCTTCATCCATGGCGACAGGCACGATCAGCTCAACACCCATTTTGATGTTATCACCAGGCATGACCATCTCAACACCGCTTGGCAGGTGAACTTTACCCGTCACATCGGTGGTGCGGAAGTAAAACTGCGGACGGTAGTTGCTAAAGAATGGGGTGTGACGACCACCTTCTTCTTTGGTCAGGATATAGGCCTGAGCTTCAAACTCGGTATGAGGTTTAATCGAACCGCTTGCGGCCAGAACCTGACCACGCTCAACATCCTCACGCTTCGTACCGCGCAACAAGGCACCGATATTGTCACCAGCCTCACCGCTGTCAAGCAGTTTGCGGAACATTTCAACGCCGGTCACAATGGTTTTGGTGGTTGGACGAATCCCAACAATCTCACATTCATCACCAACCTTAACGATACCACGCTCAACACGGCCGGTCACAACGGTACCACGACCAGAGATGGAGAACACATCCTCGATTGGCATCAGGAATGGACGGTCACGGTCACGGGTTGGTTGAGGAATGTAGCTGTCAACCGCTTCCATCAGTTTCAGAACGGCTTCTTCACCGATTTCAGGATTGCGACCTTCAACCGCGCACAAACCAGAACCACGAATAATTGGAATTTCGTCGCCAGGGAAATCGTATTTGCTAAGCAGTTCACGCACTTCCAGCTCAACCAGCTCTAGCAATTCTGGATCATCAACCATGTCAACCTTGTTCAGGAACACGACGATGGCGGGAACCCCAACCTGACGAGCCAACAAAATGTGCTCACGGGTTTGTGGCATAGGACCATCGGCAGCGCTAACCACCAGGATAGCACCGTCCATCTGGGCGGCACCGGTAATCATGTTTTTGACATAGTCGGCGTGACCAGGGCAGTCCACGTGGGCATAGTGACGGTTGGCGGTTTCGTATTCAACGTGCGCGGTGTTGATGGTAATACCGCGGGCTTTTTCTTCAGGAGCGCTATCGATATCGGCATAGCTACGGGCAACCGCACCACCAGCTTTCGCCAGGGTCATGGTGATACCCGCGGTTAACGTGGTTTTCCCATGGTCGACGTGACCAATGGTACCAATGTTAAGGTGGGGTTTACTACGCTCAAATTTTGCTTTTGACATCGGTGACGGACTCCTAAAAGTGGTGGTTAGTGTTAAGCGACCTTTTTCTTAACTGTTTCAGCCATATTGGGTGAAACAACCTCGTAATGGTCAAATTGCATGGTGTAGACAGC
>VEQJ01000203.1 GCA_018883285.1 Alphaproteobacteria bacterium | reverse complement strand
GAGGATTATCAAGAAACCATCTTAAACCATAACTTAACACCACGCAAAAGCCTCAACTGGCTCACCCCTCTTGAGGCCTTCACCCAAAATATCCACCTTGTTGCACTTCAAACTTGAATTCAGCTGGTACATGAGCACCGTATCGCAGAGATCGTGATATTTGCAGCACTGGAGATTTTTAAAGTGGAATGACTATATACTCCACCGATTCAGCGGCCAGGGCAGCTTGATAGGCGGGGCGGCTGATAACCTGGCGGATGACCCGCTTCACATGCTCACCAAACTGAATCGGTTGAATCAGGCTGGTTGACCAATTGGCAATCACCGCCATCAGAATGTCCCCCATGGTCAGGGTATCGCCCGCCAGAAAAGCGGTTTTGGCCAGCTGTTGATCCGCATCATCCCACAAGGATTGGATGTTGTTGGCGGCCGCCGTCAACAGCGCCTGCCGTTGCGCCTCATCCTGCACATTGCGGGACAGCCAGAAATAACGGCTATAGGCGGGGTGCATGGTGGCGTTGCCCCACATCAGCGCTTGCAACGCTTGGGCACGGGCAAAGCCTTCGCGGGGCAGCAGGGCGCTTTGGTGTTTGTCCAGCAGGTAGACCAGGATGGCGCCCCCCTCACGAATGGCCTGGCCATCCTCAACCAACACGGGAACTTGGCCGCGTGGGTTGATCGCCAGAAATTCCGCGCTGCGGTTCTTACCCGCGCTAAGCGAGGTGTCGATAAGATCGAAATCAAGCCCCATCTCCCTAAGGGCAATGTGAATCGCCATTGAGCAGCTGCCCGCCGAGTAATACAGGTGATACATTGTCATCTCCTAAAAGTTTGTGTGGGGTGGTCAGCTGGAACGTGGCTGCCCCACCCTGTCGTCTGTCACCATGCCACAGCCGCCCAATCATGGCTATGGGTTAAGACGTTAGTTAATTGTTAAGATTGAACGGGTGATAGTTTGTTTGAACCCGTTGTTGTTTCTCCTCTTCCTTCTCCAGCCCCTATTCACGTCGATTACGCCATGCCGACCGTTCCCATTTCTTTTGAGTTTTTCCCGCCCAAAACCGATGCCCTGGCCGACCAATTGTGGCAGGCGTTGCAGCAGTTGAAACAGCTGAATCCCGCCTTTGTCTCCGTAACCTATGGCGCGGGGGGCAGCACCCGTCAGCGCACGCAGGAATTGGTGGCGCGCATTTGTCAGGACGGGGGGGTGCCTGAGGCCGCCGCCCATTTGACCTGCGTCGGGGCTAGTCGGGATGAAATTGCCGAGGTGGTGGAGGCGTTTTGGCAGGTGGGGGTGCGCCATATTGTCGCCCTGCGCGGTGATGCACCCCAAAATGCTGATTCAGCGGCGGGTGGCTATCAACCGCACCCGCAGGGTTATGCCTATGCCGCCGATCTGGTGGCGGGCTTGCGGCAACAGCATCCCTTTAAGATCAGCGTGGCGGCCTATCCCGAAACCCACCCAGAGGCGATCAGCCCGCAGGCCGATTTGGACAATCTGAAACGCAAATTTGATAGCGGCGCCGATCAGGCGATTACCCAGTTTTTCTTTGAGGCGGAGCTGTATCCGCGCTTTGTGGAGCGGGCACGCGCCATCGGCATCACCCAACCGATTATCCCGGGGGTGTTGCCCATCCATCAATTTGCCCAGATGGAACGGTTTGCCGGCATGTGTGGCGCCAGCGTGCCCCTATGGCTGCGGCAAAAGCTGGCCGATTTACAGCCCGACAGCCAGGCCTTTCAGGATGCGGCGGCGGAGCAATGTGCCCAGCTGTGCCGTCAGCTGTTGGCCTATGGTGCCCCCGCCCTGCATTTCTACACCCTTAACCGCGCCCCCCTGCTGCTGCGGGCAATCGGGATGATTTAGATTGGGGGGTGGTGGTGTAAGCGCTAAGGTTTTTATTGACGCCAAATAGGAAAGGGATCTGGCAATCGTGACCAGCGCGCCGTGTCGAGAGTTTTGGCGTTGCCGTCCCCCACAAGGCATGCATCCAGTTCTTGACGAATCCATGTTTCGTCATAGTCTATGCCAATGAACACAAGCTCTTGCCGGCGATCAGCGTAAACGGGATGCCAGTTTTTCTTTAGCTGTTCGTGCCATTCGCTGTCTTGAGGCCAGCGTTCTTTAGCAATATTTGTCCACCAAATGCCCATGGCAGAGGTTTGAACCACGGCGCCAGCCTGATGCAGATCCCCCACCCATTCAGGCCGACTCGCTAACCAGAAAAAGCCCTTGGCGCGCAATATCCCAGGCCACGGTTTTTGTGTAAACGCATGGAATTTTTCGGGATGAAAGGGGCGTCTAGCCTTATAAACAAAGCTTTTTATGCCGTATTCTTGTGTTTCAGGCTTATGATCACGAAAATTGTAAAGTTCCTGTGACCATAGCGGATAGTTTTCAGCCTCACCCTCTTTAAACAATCCTGTATCAAGAATTGCCGATAGGGGGGCGTTGCCCCGTTGTGTTTCAATGATTTGGGCAACAGGATTAAGGGCTTTAATAAGCTTGTATATTGTTCCTTTGGTGTCGGCATCCACCAGATCAATTTTGTTTAGGATAATTACGTTGGAAAACTCAATCTGCTCTACCAACAAATTGACTAAGGGGCGGGTATCGTCTTCACCAAGCGATTCACCGCGATCTTTCAAGAAATCCTGGCTGGAATAGTCATTAAGCAGATTTGCTGCATCAACCACCGTGACCATAGTATCCAATCGGGCAGCATCGGAGAGACTGTTACCGTCTTCATCACGGAAACTGAATGTGGCCGCCACGGGCATGGGTTCAGAAATTCCTGTGGATTCAATGACAAGATAGTCATATTTCCCGGATTCCGCTAGTATTCGGACTTCCTTAAGCAAATCTTCGCGCAGGGTGCAGCAAATACAACCATTAGACATTTCTACAAGGTTTTCTGTCGTGCGGGAAACCCCTGTGTGATCGCCTGCAACTAAGGC
>VEQJ01000010.1 GCA_018883285.1 Alphaproteobacteria bacterium | reverse complement strand
GTTGGCAACCACCGCCCCCATCACCGCCGCTGTTGCCCAAACCGCCGGCAGCACTGCGGAGGAGGGCGCGACCGTCACCGCCGTCCAGGTGGAGGGGAATCAGCGGGTCGAAAGCGCCACCATCATCTCTTACCTGTCGCTAAAAACCGGCATGCCCTATAGCGCGGCCAAGGCGGATGAAAGCGTCAAAAGCCTGTTTGCGACAGGGCTGTTCAGCGATGTATCCGTCCGCCCCAGTGGCAATCAGCTGTTGGTGTCGGTTAAGGAAAACCCCTTGGTCAGCCAGGTCGCCTTTGAGGGCAACAAAAGCCTTAACAGCGATAGTTTGCAAAAAGAGGTGGCGTTAAAACCCCGCAGCATCTTCACCCCCGCGCAGGCTTTGGCCGATGCCCAACGGATTAGCCAGCTGTATATCCGTGATGGCCGCTATGCCGCCAAGGTGGTGCCGAAAACCATCGCGCAGGATCAAAATCGGGTGGATGTGGTGTTCGAAATTGACGAGGGCGAACCAACCTATGTCCGCGCCATCAGCTTTACTGGCAATAAGGCCTTTAGCAACAGCACGTTAAAAGAGGTTATTCAGACCCGTGAGAATGCTTGGTACCGATTTTTCTCCAACAGCGACAGCTATGACCCCAACCGCCTAACCTATGACCAAGAGCTGTTGAGCAAATTTTATCGGCAAAATGGCTATGCGGCGGTTAGCATTGGATCGCCCATCGCCGAACTAACGCCAGAGCAAGACGGCTTTTTTGTTACCGTGCCGATTGTTGAGGGCGCGCGCTATAAATTTGGTAAGCTGGATCTGCAAATCAACCTACCCGAAGTGCCAAAGGATCAGTTAGAGCCACTTATAACCCTGCACAGCGGTGATTGGTTTAACGCCAAGGATGTTGAGGCGGTGGTCGGCAAGCTTTCCGACAAGCTGGGCAGCATGGGCTATGCCCTGGCCGAGGTGGAAGCGCAGGAGGAGTTGGATGCCAACAACCTGACCGCCGCGGTTACATTTGTGGTTAAGGAATCGCCCAAGATTTTTGTGGAATCCATTACCATTCAGGGTAACAGCCGCACCGCTGATGAGGTGGTTAGGCGGGAATTCCGTCTGGCGGAGGGGGATGTTTTTAACACCGCCAAGCTGAAACGGTCACGCGAACGCCTTAAAAACCTTAATTTCTTTGAAAAAGTCGATATTCGCACCGAACCGGGCAGCGCGCCCGATCGCAGCAAGCTGGTGGTCGATGTGTCGGAAAAATCGACGGGTGAAATCAGCCTGGGTGGGGGCTATTCGACCTCGGATCAGCTGTTGGCCAACTTCAGTGTGCGCGAAAAAAACCTGATGGGTGAGGGTAAGGATTTACGCCTAAGCACCCAGCTTTCCACCCGCCGCCAGGAATATGTGATTGGCTATACCGAGCCCTATTTCCTGGATCGCAACATGACGGGCGGCTTTGATTTGTTTAGGAATTCCAGCGATTTACTGCGCCAAAGTTCCTATCAAGAGGAAGAGGTTGGCTTTGCCCTGCGCACCGGGTATGAAATTGATGAACGCTGGTCACAACAGCTGCGATACCGGCTGTCGCAAAACAAAATTGGCAGTGTTGCCAGCGATGCGTCACGCTATATCAAAGCGCAGGAGGGTACCAACGTCACCTCGCAAGTGTCGCAGACCCTGTTGTATGACCGTCGCGACAACAAAATTCAGCCGAACAGTGGCTATTTTGTTCGCCTAACCAACGATTTGGCGGGTTTTGGTGGCGGTGTGCGTTATTTGCAATCACGGTTGGAAAGCACCACCTATAACGAATTGACAGAGGGGGTCGTGCTGGCCATCGGGGCAGAGGGCGGCGCGATTACAGGATTGGGGCAGGATGTGCGCATCTCCGACCGCTTTTTCCTTGGCGGCCAAAGCTTTCCAGGCTTTCGGTCAGGTGGGCTTGGCCCCCGCGATATCGCCCTTAACAACGGTACCAACGATGCCTTGGGTGGGGAATATTACTACACGGGTAAGGCCGATTTAGGCTTTCCACTTGGCCTACCCAATGATTTTGGTATCCGCGGCCATCTGTTTACGGTGGCGGGAACCCTGACCGGGGTTGAGGAAACTGGCTCCACGATTCAGGATGATGCGGCCTTGCGGGCGTCCGCTGGATTTGGTATAGCCTGGGAGTCGCCTTTTGGCCCGATTCGGGTTGACTATGCCAAACCATTGGTGAAAAAATCCTTTGACCGTTCGGAAAACATTCTTTTTAGCTTTGGGACACAATTCTAATGATTAAACGCCTTGCCACTATTCTTGCCATCATTTTGTTGTCATCCAGCCCCAGTTGGGCTGAGGATGCGGCGGCCTCAGCTGCCCGCCCTGTTAAAATGGCGGTGGTTGATGTGCAGGAAATTGTTAAGCAATCCAAGGCTGCCACCAAATTGCGTGACCAGTTAGATGCACAGAAAAACAGCCTACAAAAGGATCTTTCTAAAGAAGAGGATGGCCTGCGCGATCAAGAAAAGGAACTGGCGGATAAGCGCGGCGTTCTTTCCGCCGATGCCTTTGAGCAAAAACGGCGCGATTTCCAAGACAAGGCTGCGGCTTTTCAGAAAAAGGTTCAGGAGCGTTCCCGTGATCTGGATCAAAAATTTGCCAGCGGCAGCAGCCAGGTTCGCAAAACCATGTTAGAGGCGGTTGCCGATGTGGCGGAGAAAAATGGCTACACCGTGGTGTTTTCCCGTGCCGATTTGCTGATTTTCGACAAAACCCTGGACATCACCGACCAGGTTCTTAAAATCGTCGATCAAAAATTGCCTGAAATTAAGCCAGAGGCTGCCGCGCCCGCCGCAAACGGTCATTCCAAGAAATAGCGATTCAACATGGCTGATCCGCGGTTTTTTCAGCGCACTGCCAGCCAAAGCATTGCCGACCTTTGTGCGGGGTTGCCTGTCGATTTTCCTGCCAGCGCGGCTGCCCTAAAGATTGACGATGTAGCGCCACTGGATCGCGCAGAATCAAACCACCTCAGCTTTTTTGAAAACAGCCAGTATTTGGATCAGATGCAATCGACGCGGGCGGCCGCCTGCCTGTTGTTGCCCATCTATGCCGACAAACTGCCGCCATCGGTTGTGCCGCTGACAACCGACAATCCCTATTGGGTCTATGCACAGATTGCTGCCCGCCTTTATCCGCCCATGGACGCTTTGCAAGGGCTGGATGCAGCCAGCTTTCAATCCATTGCTGGCAACCTGATTCATCCAACCGCCATCATCGATCCGACCGCTAAGCTGGGGCAGCAATGCGTGGTCGGTGCCTATAGCGTTATTAAGGCGGGCGTAGAGCTGGGGCATCGGGTACAGCTGGGCGCGCATGTGGTACTGGGTCAGGGGGTAACGCTGGGCGATGATTGCTGGATTGATGATCAGGTGGTTATCAGCCACAGCCTGATTGGCCAAAAGGTGCGGATTTATCGCGGGGCAAAACTGGGGCAACCCGGCTTTGGCTATGCTTTTTACCAGGGGCGCTTTACGCCAGTGCCGCAACTGGGGCGAGTAATTGTTGAAGATGGTGTCGAAATTGGCGCCAACACCACCATCGATCGCGGCAGTGCCCCCGACACGATTATCGGCGCGGGCAGCATTATTGATAATCTGGTGCAAATCGGGCATAACGTGGTGGTGGGCAAGGGTTGTGTGTTGGTTTCCCAGGTTGGCATTGCGGGCAGTACCAAATTGGGCGATTATGTACAGCTTGGTGGCCAGGCGGGCTTGACAGGGCACCTTAAAATTGGTTCGGGGGCAAAAATCGGCGCGCAAAGTGGTGTGATGCGGGATGTTGAGGCTGGAATGGTGGTGGCGGGCAGTCCGGCGGTTGAAATACGCCAATTTGGTCGTCAGGCTGTCGCCCTGGCAAAACTGGCGGATAGCCGAAATGTTGGAAAAAAGTTGGTAAATGAGGGATCAAAGAATCATGACAACAGCACAAGCAATATCAATAAGTAACACAGCACCTGCAGAGGGCGACAGCTGCGACATTATTCGCATTATGGAGATGATTCCGCACCGCTATCCCCTGCTGTTAATCGATAAAGTCTATGCGATTAAGCCGCATGAAAGCGCGATTGGCATTAAGAATGTGACCATCAACGAACCCTATTTTGGTGGCCACTTTCCCACCATGCCCGTCATGCCAGGGGTTTTGATGATTGAGGCGATGGCGCAAACCGCCGCCGTGCTGGTGGTTTACAGCCTGGGCAAAGAGTTTGAAGGCAAGTTGGTGTATTTTATGTCGGTTGAGGGGGCAAAATTCCGCAAGCCCGTGATGCCAGGTGCCCAGCTGGAGCTGCAGGTACAAAAACTGCGCAGCCGTGGCAATGTCTGGAAATTTGAGGGTATCGCCCGCGTTGATGGCGCCATTGTTGCCGAGGCAACCTACTCCGCCATGATTGTTGATTCCTAGACCGATTCCTAAGGACTGTTATGACCGCCCAAATTCACCCAACCGCCATCATTGATCCCAATGCCACAATTGGCGCCAATGTCAGTATCGGTGCCTATTGCACCATCGGCGCCGATGTCGTGCTGGGGGATGGATGCATATTGGCCAGCCATGTGGTGATCACGGGGCATACCACCCTGGGGCAGGAATGTAAGGTTTTTCCTTTTGCCTCGCTGGGGCAACCGCCCCAAGACTTGAAATATCGCGGTGAACAATCGCGTTTAGAAATTGGATCCCGCGTCAATATCCGTGAATATGTGACCATCAACACGGGTACTGAGGGCGGCGGCCTGTTAACCAAAATTGGCGATGACTGCCTGCTTATGGTGGGCGTGCATATTGCCCATGACTGCCTGGTTGGCAATCGGGTGGTGATGGCCAACAACGCCACCCTGGCGGGGCATGTAACGGTTGGCGATCACGCGGTTATTGGCGGGTTGGCGGCGGTGCATCAATTTGTGCGTATCGGCACCCACGCCATGATTGGCGGCCTGACGGGTGTTGAGCATGATGTGATTCCCTATGGCCTGGTGATGGGGGAACGCGGCTATTTGCAGGGGCTAAACCTGGTTGGCCTTAAGCGTCATAATTATTCACGCGATGACATGAACGCCCTGCGCACCGTCTACAACAAATTGTTTGATGGCCACGGCACGGTGCAACAGAAGTTGGAACATTTCCAAAGCCTTAGCCAAAGCCCCGCCGTGTCGCAGCTGTTATCCTTTATCAGCACCGAATCGCCACGATCCCTGTGTATGCCGCGCAACACCAATGGGCGGGGCAGCAATGGTGCAACGTCGGCAGTAGCGGCAGCCTAAACTACCCAACCACGCCAGTTCTTTACCTCTACCTCTACCTCTGCCCATGCCCACCCCATCCAAACTGGCCATCATTGCCGGCGGCGGCGAGTTGCCCAAACTGCTGGTCGCCGCCTGTGAGCAGCAACAGCGCCCCTATCTGCTGGTGGCGGTAGTGGGTGAGGCCGATAACGGCGGCCAAGACCAATGGTTCAGCGCCCTGCCCCACTTGAATTTGCGCCTGGGCGCAGCCGCATCGCTGCTGGATCAACTGCCCACGGCTGAGGTGCAGGCGGTGGTATTTGCGGGGCGTATCAACCGCCCTTCGCTGGCCAGCCTTAAGCCAGACTGGGCAACTGCCAAACTGGCAATGAAGGTGGGGCTGCATTCCCTGGGCGATGACGGCTTGCTGCGCGCCCTGGCGGGGGTGTTGGAGGAACGGGGGATCGCGGTTATCGGCGCGCAGGAGGTGTTGGCCGATTTGCTGGCGCCAGCTGGCCAGTTGGGTGCGCATCCGTTGCCCGCTGACAGCCGCGCCGATGTGTCAAAGGGGTTGGCGGTTGCCCACGCCCTGTCCCCCCATGATGTCGGTCATGCGGTGGTGGTACAATTGGGGGTGGTGTTGGCGGTTGAGGCGGCGGAGGGGACGGATCGGATGCTAAGCCGCATCAATGAGCTGAAAAAGCCTGGCCACCCGCCCGTGCTGGTAAAATTGGCCAAAACCATTCAGGATGTTCGGCTGGATCTGCCCGCCATTGGTGAGCATACCATTGCAATCGCCAGCCAGGTGGGCGTTAACGCCATCGTTATCAGCGCGGGCAAAACCCTGATGATTCATCGTGACCAGGTGATTGCGGCGGCCGATGCCGCATCGATTGCCCTGTTCGGCTGGCAGGATGGGGCGCTATGACCGCCAAACGCCTGTTTATCGTAGCGGGGGAGCTGTCGGGCGATTACCTAGGTGCAAAGCTGCTAAGCGCGCTGCACCCCCTGATGAAAGAGCAGGGGTTGGAGGTGGCGGGGGTAGGCGGCCCCCTGATGACCCAGGCAGGCTTAACATCGCTGTTCCCGATGGAGGAGTTGGCGGTGATGGGGCTGTTGGAGGTGTTGCCGCGCCTGCGCCGTCTGCGTGCCCGCATGGCGCAAACCGTGCAGGCGGTGGCCGATTTTCAACCCGACCTGCTGCTGACCATCGATTCGCCAGGGTTCTGCCTGCGGCTGGCTAAGCGGGTGCGCCATAGCCACCCCAACCTGCCGCTGTGGCATTATGTTGCCCCCAGCGTGTGGGCATGGAAGCCGCAACGCGCCGCCAAAATGGCCGCGCTGTATGATGGCCTGCTGGCCTTATTGCCGTTTGAGCCTCCCTATTTTACGGCTGAAGGGTTGGATTGCCGCTTTGTCGGCCACCCGATTGTGGAAAGCGGCGCCGATAGGGGGGATGGCCAGGCCTTTCGTGCCCGTCACCAGCTGGCCAGCGATACGCCCCTGCTGTGCCTGTTGGCGGGCAGCCGAACGGGGGAGGTCGAGCGCCACCTACCCCTTTTTATTGCCGCCGCCAGCCAGCTTAGCCAAAAAATCGCCGGCCTGACGTTGGTGCTGATTGTGCCAGAGCATTTGCAAGAGCTGGTGCAGGAAATGTTGCGGGCAGCTCCAGGCGATTGCCCCCTGCCCTATCATCTGGTCGGCGCCACAGAAAAATACGATGCGATGGCGGCCAGCCATTTGGCGTTGGCGGCGTCGGGCACGGTTACGTTAGAGCTGGCTTTGGCGGGCGTGCCCAGCGTGGTGGCCTATCGCGTCAACCCGCTGACCTATCAGATTGCCAAACGGCTGATCCGCGTGCCCTATGCCAGCCTGATTAACCTGCTGAACATGGGATTTAGCAGGGGTTTTGGCAGGGGGTTTAATAGCGCTGGCCAGCCGCAAGAGGATCATCAGCATGCGCCGCCCGTTATCCCTGAGTTGATTCAGCAGGCCGCCACCCCGTCAGCCCTGGCCGATGCGCTGGCCGCGCTGTGGCAGAACCCGATGCAGCATCAGGCGCAAACCGATGCCGCCCGCCGCGCCCTGCAACAACTGGGCTATGGCGAAAGCCCCAGCCCCAGCCAACAAGCCGCCGCGGTTATTGCATCGGTGTTATCGGGGATTGAAGGCTAGAGTTGCTGTTCAGCTAATCGAAGCTCATATGCAGTCAATACAGATTCCCAATTAGTAATATTACCAGATCCTGCATCTGATTCTTGGAGCGCACCATTTGTTAATGCTTCAGATGTAGCTATTTCAGTTGTAGTTGCCCTTGTTGTTCCGTTGTCCGACATCGTTGTCCTTCCTGATAGTTAGAATAAAACCTGCATTAAATAACAACAAAAACACACAAAATGCAACAAAAAAATAACCAGGGGCGGGAATCTAACTTTTGGCTTCGTAGCGATGGGTCGGTTACGCGACAAAAGCCATCTTATTCGGATGATGGGGATCCTCCGCCGCGATGATGCCCGCCCGCCGCAGCTGTGCCAAATGATCCTCCATCGTGATCATGCCGTGATCATAGCCAACCTGCATCAGGGAGTGCAGCTGTGGCGACTTATTCTCCCGAATCAGGTTGCGAACCCCCGCGGTGGCGACCAAAATCTCAAAGGCTGGCACCCGCCCCGCTAAATCCAGCGCCGCCGCCTCCCCATCTGTCTCCAATGCCGCATTGGCAAGCCGTGGCAGCAGTTGTTGACAGACGATCGCCTGCAAACAATCGGCAAATTGCATCATCGCAAAGCCCCTGGCCGTATCGCCAAAGCTGTCGACCACCCGATTAACCGCCAACGGCACACGGCTGGCATGCAGGGTGGCCAGCACCAAATGACCTGTATCGGCGGCCTGCAGCGCCAGGGCGATGGTTTCGGCATCGCGCAATTCCCCCACCACGATCACATCGGGATCCTGCCGCAACGCCTCCCGCAGGCCGCTGACAAAATTGGGGGTATGGGTGCCGATCTGGCGTTGGCTAATCAGGCTTTGGCGCGGGGTGTGCAGATGCTCAATCGGGTCTTCCAGCGTCACAATATGGCGCGCCTGATGCCGATTAAGATGATCCACAAAAGCGGCCAGGGTGGTGCTTTTGCCACTGCCCGCCTTACCACAAAACAGCATCAGCCCGTGCCGCAATTTGGTCAGTTCATGCAAGGTTGGATGGGCGGGCAATTGCGCCAGGGTTAGCACGTCGGGCGCGATCAGGCGAATCGCCACCGCCACCCCCTGTAGCCCATGCGCAAGATGCACCCGCAAACGGCCAAAGCGGGCATCATCGACGGCAAAATCGCTTGCCCCCAAGCCCGCACCTCCATCATCACCACCACAACTATCGCCCGCGCTATTAGCCCCCGCCCGCAACAGATCAACCGCTGCCGCCACCGCCGCCCCGTCCAGCGCCCCGTCACTCAGGCGGACTAAGGCACCATCAACCCGTGCCCAGGCGGGCTGGCCAGCCTGCAAATGCAGGTCGGATGCCTTGGCGGCGCGTGCCGCCTGCAACAGGGGCAACAGATCCATCACGATGACGCATAGTCCCCAAAAATGCGGGCAAACACCGCATCAATCTCGCGGTAGTAGTAATCCAGCTCTAACGTTTCGGGCAGGGCGGCGGCATGTTTCGCATCGGCCGAATCGGCCAGCTGGATCCGCAGGCAGGCCAGCAGATCGCCGCTTCCCCCCCCCTTACCCACCATCCCATCTTTTGCGGCCTTGGCCTGGCCAGCCACCACCCGACGGGCGGCCGTCTGCACCGCGCGATAGGCGGTATCGCGATCCATCCCCGATTCCACCAGGCGCAGCAGCAGGCTTTGGGAGAACACCAGGCCATCGGTTTGCCACAGATTGTGCGCCATCCGTTCGGCATCAATCTGCAACCGCTCCACCACCCCCGCCATCCGATGCAGGGCGAAATCCAGGGCGATGCTGGCATCGGGGGCGATAATCCGCTCAACGGCAGAATGGCTGATGTCCCGCTCATGCCACAGGGCGATATTTTCCAACGCGGCCAGGGTGTTGCTGCGCACATAGCGGCACAGCCCCACCACATTCTCACTTAAAATCGGGTTGCGTTTGTGCGGCATCGCGCTGGAACCCTTTTGCGCGGTGTCGAAATACTCCGACGCCTCCGCCACCTCTGTCCGTTGCAGATGGCGCAGCTCAGTCGCCAAGCGTTCCAACCCGCCCGCCATCACCGCCAGCGTGCTGAACCACATGGCGTGGCGATCGCGCGGCACCACCTGCGTCGCCAGCGTTTCGGGTAGCAGCTGCAACCGCTCGGCCACCGCCGCCTCCACCGCGGGGGACATCTGGGTATAGGCACCCACCGCGCCCGACAGCTTGCAAATGGCGATTTCCTGGCGGGCATGGCTTAGGCGCGCCAAATTGCGCTGCACCTCGGCATAAAAACCCGCCAGCTTAAGGCCAAAGGTAATCGGCTCGGCGTGCATACCGTGGGTGCGGCCAACACAGGGGGTCAGGCGGTGGGCGATAGCCTGATGGCGCAGGGCGCTGGCCAAACGCTGCAAGCCCTTTTCCAACACATCACTGGCGGCGCACAGTTGCAGGCTAAAGGCGGTATCGACCACATCGCTGGAGGTCAGGCCATAGTGAATCCACCGCCCCGCATCGCCGGGCACCGATTCCGCCACCATGGTGACAAAGGCGATGACGTCGTGATGCACCTGCGCCTCAATCTCCGCCATGCGGGCGGGGTTGATGGTGGCGTTGGCCTGAATCACCGCCAAATCGGCGGGCGGGATTTCCCCACGCTCAGCCAGCACTTCCAACACGGCCAGCTCGACCCGCCACCATTGTTGCAACTTGGCCTCATCCGTCCACAAATTGGCCATCGCGGCACGGCTATAGCGACTGATCACGGCAAATCCCTTCGACAAAATTTATTCGGTTTGATGACGGCTATCATAGGCCAGCCTGTCTAATCGGCAAGGGGGTGTAACGGTTGAACGATTCGGCAAAAGCGTTGTAGCATTATCGCGGCCACCCCCCATTCATCCTTTGCCCATCCTTTGCCATTCAGCCATCTTTTCGCATCATGTTTTTCCCCCTTTTCACGCTCCGCCGCCCCGCCCCCAAATCGCATCGCCGCCAGCAATTTTTTGGCCGTGGGCGGGCATCGCAAGGCGGTTTTAGCCTGTTGGAGGTGGCCTTAGCCCTGACCATCATGACCTTTGCCCTTACCAGCGCCCTTCCCCTGTTGCAACAGGCGTTGCAGGATGGCCGGCGCCGCACCACCGAAACCCGCCTGCAACAAGCGCAAAACGCCCTGGCCACCTATTTGCGGCAAACGGGGCGCCTGCCTTGCCCGGCCAGAGCGGTCAGCAGTGGTGGCGGTGAACCGTTGGGGGCAGAGGTGGGCAGTGGCGCCCTGGGCGCGGCGATTCCCACCAATTGCGGCGGTATGGGGGATGGCCTGTTGCCCTTTCGCACGTTGGGCTTGGCGGGACAGGCCAGCGCGCAGGATGGATGGGGGCATTGGTTGACCTATCGGGTTACCCCGCGGTTGGCCGATGGCAACCTGACCACCAACCCGATTACCGATTTTTGTGGCGTCAGGCCCAGCAGCGCCCTAACCGTTGTGGATCAGGATGGCATCAGCCTGTCGGGCGGGCAGGTTGTGGCCTTTGTGCTGCTAAGTCATGGCGAAAATGGCGGGGATAATGGCGCGGGCGCCATCAGATTGGATCAGGCGCGCGTGCCCGCCCCCACCGCCTCAGAGGCCGAAAACAGCAACGATGATGCCACCTTTATGGCGCGCCCCCTAAGCCAAAATCCCGACGATCCCTTTGACGACCTGGTGGTATGGCAAACCCAGGCCAACGCCGTCAGCTTTTTCGGCGCCGGCACCACCCCCATTTGTCGATAGGGGGTTCGTTGGATCCCCCCAGCTTTTTCTTATACCTAGGGCGCGGAGGATGACAACGGCGTGGTGGAGATCGATGTCATCCTACCCTTTATGGGTAGGATCTCAAATCCTAGCCGTTGTACAGACGGTACTATCGCATGGATCCTACCCACAAGGGGTAGGATGACATTGTGATGTGGATGCAGCCAGCCAATTTCTGCACGCCATTGTCATCCTACCAAAAAAAGAGGGGGAGTGATCACACCCCCCCCCTTAGTGAAACTCCACGGGGCAAGCCCTGTGGCTTTATGCGCTGTATCAATCCAAAGCCTGCAAACAGGCCTGGCCGTTTTAGGCGGCCTTTTTGGCCTTTTTGATGCTGTTTTTGTTGGCGGCTTTTTTGCCCAGGCCGATTTGGCGGGCGAATTCGGCACGACGCTTAGCATAGTTTGGTGCCACCATCGGATAATCGGATGGCAGACCCCATTTGGCGCGGTATTCATCAGGCGACAGGTTATAGGTGGTGCGCAGGTGACGCTTTAGCATTTTCAGCTTTTTGCCGTCTTCCAGGCAGATGATGTAATCATCGGTCACCGATTTTTTAACACTGGTAAAGGGCTTTTGCGCCTCAGTTTTCTCAACAACGGTGCCTTGTTGAAACTGATCCAGGGTGCTATACACGCAACGCAGCAGTTCAGGAATTTGGTCAACATTGACGGTATTACGGCTTAAAAAAGCGGTCGCAATATCGGTGGTCATTTCCAACAGTTGTGCACTGGTAAGAGCGGGGTTATTTATTTCAGACATTTTGGTTCCTTGGTTAACGTTTAACAGGGCAAGACTTACAACAAAGAAATTTCTATGTAAAGCTTTTATCCAGCATTTTTTTTATTTTCTGTAAAAAGGTTATTGAATGAAGATTGCTATTGGCTCTGACCATCGCGGCTATCCGTTAAAACAGTTTTTGATGCAACAGTCCTATAACCCAACTGTAAGCTTTATTGACGTTGGGTGCCATGGCGCCGACAGCGTTGACTATAATGACTATGCGACTGCTGTTGCGCGTGCCATTAAGGATGGTTCGGCCGACGTTGGGGTGTTGATTTGCAATTCGGGGGTGGGCATTACCATGGCCGCCAACCGCTATCCCTGGGTGCGCGCCGCCCTGTGTCATAATAAAGAGTTGGTGGAGCAAACCCGCCAGCATAACGACGCCAACGTGCTGGCCATGGGAACGGCGGTGGTTACCCCTGAGCAGGCCGCCGAAATGTTGCAACTATTTTTATCGACCCCTTTTGAGGGGGGACGGCATCAGGGACGGGTTGACAAATTGACCAATCCTGATGACCTTGGCGAGTAATGTAACGCCACAAACAATTCTTAAGGAGCCATCGACCATGACAATCTCAACCGCCACCGCCACCCATCTTGATGAACAGGGTCTGCACAATTTTTTCCATGAGTCGGTTCGCACCCGCGACCCCGCCGTTTATGATGCCCTGATCGGTGAATTGCACCGCCAGCAGCAGCAGATTGAGCTGATTGCGTCAGAAAACATCGTGTCGCAAGCGGTGTTGGAGGCGCAGGGGTCGGTGAACACCAACAAATATGCTGAGGGCTATTCGGGGCGACGCTACTACGGCGGCTGCGAATGGGTGGATGTGATTGAGGATTTGGCGATCACGCGTGCCAAGCAATTGTTTGGTTGTAGCTTTGCCAATGTCCAACCCCACTCTGGCGCGCAGGCGAACCAGGCGGTTTTCCTGGCCTTGCTGCAACCAGGAGACACCGTGATGGGGATGTCGCTGGCGCATGGCGGTCACCTGACCCACGGCTACAGCGTTAATCTTTCGGGGCTGTGGTTTAAGGGCGTGCCCTATGG
>VEQJ01000202.1 GCA_018883285.1 Alphaproteobacteria bacterium | reverse complement strand
CTGCCCGGCAAAAGAGGCTCTAACCTCTCCCAAACCTTGTCCGATAAATCATGGCGATGGTGAATCGGCATCTTATCCATAACAAAAACTCCTGCTTAAAAATAACACAACAGGAAACTTATAACATTCTTTTTATCTCATGACTACAATACTTAACATGAGAAATGTTAGGTGTCAGCCCCAAACATTAAAAAATCCGCACACCGAACGTGGGGGCAGAAGCGGTTTTTGGGGGAAGTGCTGACAGATTACTCCGCCGCGTCCTGCCCCTCCGTCATTCGTGCAGCGGACTCAGCGGCCGCGGCAGCATCTTTCGCAGCTGCTTCTTTGGCGGCGGCGGCGGCAACACCGTAATCGTTACGCTCAACGATACGGGCTTTTTTACCGGTCAGGCCACGCAAATAGTACAGTTTGGCGCGGCGCACCACGCCACGGCGAACCACCTCAACCGCTGCAACCGCGGGGGCATACAGGGGGAACACGCGCTCAACCCCCTCACCATAGGAAATTTTGCGAACCGTAAAGGTCGAATTGATGCCGTCGTTTTTGCGGGCGATGCACACACCCTCATAGGCCTGCACCCGCTCACGCGTGCCCTCAACCACCTTCACCATCACCTTTAGGGTGTCGCCTGGGCGAAACGCAGGAATAGCGCGCGCCTCAGCCAGGGTGGCGACTTGTTGTTGTTCAAATTTTTGCAACAGGTTGGTCATCGGTCAGCTCTGCATAAAACTGTTTATTCTTGGGAGAGATACTTTATCCATAAATCTGGCCGTCGCGCAAGCGTTATTTCTTTCGATTGCTGCAATCGCCATTCCGCGATCGCCTGATGGTTGCCGCTGGTCAAAACCGCGGGCACGGAACGCCCCTGCCAGCTTGCTGGGCGGGTGTAGTGTGGATACTCCAACAGGCCGTTGGTGCCAAAGCTTTCCTCATGATGCACCAAATCGGTGCCAATAACCCCCGGCCGCAGACGCAGGCAGGCATCCAACAACAGCATCGCCGCCAAATCGCCCCCCGACAATATATAGTCGCCGACCGACATCTCCTCCATCTCATGCGCGTCAATCACCCGCTGATCCAGCCCTTCATAGCGTGGGCAGACGATGGCCAGCGCGGCTTCCGCCGCCAGCTCCACCACCAGGGCTTGATCCAGCACCCGTCCACGCGGACTCATCAGCAGCAGGCGGGGCTTGGCACCCTCCGTTGGCAGATTTGCGCGCAGGGCGGCATCCATCACATCGGGGCGCAACACCAATCCCGTGCCGCCACCATAGCTGGCATCATCGACGGTTTGGTGCTTATCGGTGGCATGGTCGCGGATATCGGTTACCCGCAGCTGCCACAGGCCGCGCCGCCCCTCTAAGGAATTGCCCGCCGAGGCCTTACCCGCCAAAGCCTTGCCCGCTAACGACAGCCCCAGGGGGCCTGGCCACATTTCGGGAAACAGGGTGAACAGGTGGATTGTCCAGGGCGCGGCCGTGCTGGACGAGGATGCGGGGGGCAAGGATTCGGGGGGGGTGGATGCCATGGTCATTCATCAGCCATGGTTAGGCGCCGCCCTGCAACAGTTGCTGCATCGCCTGCTGTTGCTCCGCCTCGGCCAGCGGCCATTGCTCGGTGCCAAAGACGATTTCGCCATCGCGCACCATCACCTCATGCTGGGTCATCAGGTCGTTGTTGCTGTGCATCGGGATCACATGCACATGCATATGGGGCACGCCATAGCCCGATACCATCAGCCCCACCCGCTCTGGCCGCAGCCGTTGGCGGATACGGGCGGCCAAATGCTTGCTAACCACCATCAGATGGGCGGCCAGGTCGTCGGGCAGATCATCAACATGATCAATATGGTGGCGCGGAATGACCAGCAGGTGGCCGGGGCGAATCGGCCGATGATCCAAAAAGGCGACGCAGCGATCGTCGCGGTAGATCCAATAGGCGTCGGCCTGCCCCGCCAGAATCTCGCAAAAGCGGCACCCCGCAACAAATTGGACGGCAGCGGCGGGCAATTGTTCTGGCAACTTCTCTGGCCATTCATCGGAAAGCAAATCAGGCATTTAGCTTTTCTTTTGCAGATTTTCCAGCTGATGTTGCAGATCGTTGATCTTATCCTCCAACCGGCGCAACACCGGCGACTCATCGGCCACCAAAGCAGACTTATCGGCGGCCTGATCCGCGGATCGCATCGGCTTGTTGGCAGTCGCCCCCCCCGCATTCTTGGTAGCAAAGGGGCTAAAGAATTGCAGGATGCGGTCATAGAATTCGACATTTTGTTTGCTCAACGCCTCAATCGAATCAAAGTTGAACAGGCCGCCCACCCCCCGCTGCACATAGTTGCGCATTTCATCGGTATTGCTCAAAAATCCCCGCATCACATGTTCCAAATAGGGGGTGACAAAGGGTTGCATGTTGTCGCCATACATGCGAATCAGCCGGCGTAGAAAACTTTCGGACAACAGGTTGCTGCCCTTGCCCTCCTGCTCCACAATAATTTGGGTCAGCACGCTTCGGGTTAAATCCTCACCGGTTTTGGCATCCACCACGATGAAATAGCGTTCTTGTTTGGCCATTTCGCACAAATCGCCCAGGGTGACATAGGTGCTGGTTTCGGTGTTATACAGCCGGCGGTTGGCGTATTTCTTAATCACCACCCCCTCAGTCGGAGTCGGCTCAGCCGCAAACATCGCGGCAAAAGCATCATGCGGTTGGTTGGTTTTGTCGGTCATGCCAATGCCAGAAAAATGGTGAAAAGCGCCCCTGCGCCGCACCCAATCTTAGCACACTGCCAGCAAAAGGGAAGCTGGCTTAGCCTGTCATGTAAAGGTTCAGTACATAGGGGGCTGGAGGAGGGGTGGGAAAGAAGAATGAATATAGTGGAGAGGGGTGGCGCCTTGCAAGGAAGAATGGGGGCGGCCAGGCTCGCCCAACACAGAACAGAACAGAACAGAACAGAACAGAGCAGAACAGAAC
>VEQJ01000201.1 GCA_018883285.1 Alphaproteobacteria bacterium | reverse complement strand
GGCGGATGGTGGCATGGTTTTTTAAGGGGCTTAGGCGGCGTCATCCCCCTGTTGCGCTTGCGCGGCTAAGGCAACCTCCAACTTGGCCATCTCTACCCGCGCTCGCAACTCAATCTCATCCAAAACTTCTTGCAATTTGGGGTCATCCAGCCCCCCCGCCCCCAACGTCAGGCGGCGGTTGTTGACCAATTGTTGCAGGCGTTGAATCGTGCTGATCGGCAATTGACCGCTTAACAGGGCATCGCGCACCCCCTCCAACTGTTTCACCAAATCTTCGGCATAGGCCAGGCTTTTGCGCCGTCGCGCCTGCCGCTCCGCCACCGGATTCACCTCCTGCAAGGATAACAGCGGGTTAATCCCGCTGGCCTCCCCCACCTCATCCATGGTGGCGGCGCCCGATGTGCTGGCGGTTAGCAAGTCGGCAAAGGCCTTAGCATCGCCCGACAGGCGGCGTGCGGCCGCCTTGCCACCAGCAACAGTTACCTTGCCAACGCTGTCAACTTTGATCACGCAACCTATCCTTTTGTGATGAAGGCAAGGTTAAAAGGGTCTTCAGCCATGCCGGCGGACGGATTGCCCACCCCAGGCTGATGGCCACTTTATCAGCCAACAGCCCCCCAGCGCAAGCCCGCAGAGCTTTTCCCCCTCTATGTCGTACCTGCAGCAGTGGCTTCACTACCCAGCAATCAATACCAGGTGGGATACAGTTATCGCTATAGGCGTAACGCCTATGCGCCTGACAACCAATTTACGCATGTTACCTACTGCAGACAAATTGCCTTTCTACATTAAGCAGCTCTGCCTTATAAGGAACTACGACCTCGGCAATCGCAGTTTCTTTAATCGGAGCACTTTCCAAATATTTGTTGGCGAATCGAATTGCATCTAAGGCAATATTTAAGTCAGTTATAAAATTAGTATCGCCACTTTGTTGGGCATCAGCATTTGATTGAATATTTTCTGCCAGTCTTTGTTGGGCAAGTTTTAAGGGTTCTGGATCCCTATCATCAACTCTTGGCTTTGCAAAATGAACATGTTTACTCAACAATCTTGCCGCAGCCTGATAAGCCAGAATGGGATTTAAAGCATCTTGTGACAGAACCGCTCCACCACCGTCAACAAGTCCTGCATTAGGTTTTGTCAACAACATTCCCATTGGTGGCACTTGATCGGGCGCAGACTGGCTCCCAAGCTCAGCAAGCTTGGCCGCTACATCCTCGTTATATTGATCCTCAGTTATGCCAGCCGATAAAATGTCGGCCTTGACCTGCGCCAACGGACGAACCCGATCCCAGACTTTTTTGGCCTGCTCACCTGGCACTTTTTCATCAGCGACAATTAAAGCGGCTTGCAACTTAAGCGCGGCATCTCTGAGTTTTGAATCAATTTGATAAAATGTTTCAACCAGCTCACCAATTGGTGCAAAAGCGTATTTTTCAACGAATGACTTTTCCATAGGCAACACTTTCTATAGCTATGTAGTAAATTTAAATCAGATTTTTGCTAACAGCACGCGACATTTAATGTTTTTTTGCGCAAAAGTCAACAACCAATTAAACGGGGCGGGTGATATGTTTGACCAGTTTGGTAACGATGGTTAATGGCGTCAAACGAATACTTTGCGCCATTAACCCACACCCTAACCCACCGCGGCGTGGCGGCTGTCCAGCTCGGCAAAGGCATCACCCCAGCTGCCCTGGGTGGCGGCCTTGGAATATTCGGTGGCGCGATTTTCAAAGAAGTTGGTGTGCTCCACCCCGTTCAGCATTTCATCCATCCAGGGCAGCGGATTTTTATCCAGCTGATCCTGATACATCGGTTGCAGCCCCAGTTGCAACAGGCGGCGGTTGGCGATGTAGCGGATGTAATTCTTAACATCCTGCCCACTAAGCCCCTCAACCGCGCCCATTTCAAAGGCCAGGTCGATAAAGGCATCCTCCATCACCACCATATGGTCGCAAATGTCGTACAGTTCCTGTTGGAACGCATCGGTCCAAACCTGCGGATTTTCCTCAATAAAAGTGCGGAACAGGCGGATGATGGAGTTGCAGTGCAGGGTTTCATCGCGCGCCGACCAGGTCACAATCTGCCCCATCCCCTTCATTTTGTTAAAACGCGGGAAGTTCAGTAGGATGGCAAAGCTGGCGAACAGCTGCAACCCCTCCGTAAACGCCCCAAAGGCCGCCATGGTTTTGGCCAGACTGGGCAAATCATCAACGCTAAAGCCCTGGAAATAGTCATATTTCTCGCGCATTTCGGCGTATTTCATAAAGGCCTGATATTCAGTTTCGGGCATGCCGATGGTGTCCAACAGGTGGGAATAGGCCGCGACGTGAATGGTTTCCATGTTGGAAAAAGCCGCCAGCATCATCACCACCTCGGTTGGCTGAAACACCTGGCTATAGTGGCGCATGTAGCATTTGTTGACCTCAACATCGCCCTGGGTAAAAAAGCGAAAAATTTGGGTCAGCAGGTTGCGTTCCCCATCGCTAAGGCTTTTGTGCCAATCCTTAACATCGTCGGCCAAGGGCACCTCCTCAGGCAGCCAGTGAATCCGCTGTTGCATCAACCAGGCCTCATAAGCCCAAGGGTAGTAAAAGGGCTTGTACACAGGGTTGGGGGTCAGCAGGTTGGGTTGGCTGGTGACGGCGCCGCCCACAGCGGCAGGGGTGACAGCAGGGGAAAGGTGCAGTTCGGTCATGCTACAGGCTCCGGTAATGGCATATTTGGTAGGAAGATTCCATAAATCAGACTACATCTTGTGGCCGCCTTTGGCTAGCGCTAAAAATCGGCGGCGACCAAAAAGTTCCACCAAAAAATATGGCGGGGCTGTTTGGGGGCACGCGCGCGCCAGAATCTGCCCTTTTAGGACGATTCAGGAAATTGCGGGCTGGCGAGGCTTAGCGCTAAGGCGACGCCTTATTTGGCGGCGGGGGGCGCGGCTGGGATCGTTGCGGCTGGCGCTTGCCCTGTCACTGGCGC
>VEQJ01000200.1 GCA_018883285.1 Alphaproteobacteria bacterium | reverse complement strand
CCATTACTCCCACCATTACTTCCACTGGCGCCTCGAAAACGACCCCCATCGCCCCGATTGCGGCAGTCCCCACCCACCTGGAATATCCAGGCTTTGACTTTACCATCACCGCCCGCGATCCCGATAGTGAGGCGCGCTGTGGCGTGCTGACCACCCCGCATGGCAGTCTGGAAACCCCCGCCTTTATCTTTTGCGCGACCAAGGCGGCGTTGCGGGTGGCCACCATCGACCAGGCAAAGGCTGAGGCGACGCAGATTATTCTGGCCAACACCTATCACCTACTGCTGCAACCGGGCGCCGATGTGGTGGAACGGTTGGGCGGTCTGCACAAAATGACGGGGTGGCAGGGGCCGATGCTGACCGATTCGGGCGGCTATCAGGTGTTCAGCATGGCGCATGGCGGGGTCAGTGAGGATATTAAGGGCAAACGCCCACGCTTTGGCACCAGCCGCCTGAAGGTGACGGAGGAGGGGGCACAGTTTCGCAGCTATGTCGATGGCGCCAAATTCACCCTGACCCCCGAATCGGCGATGCAGGTGCAACGGCAACTCGCCCCCGATTTGGTGGTGGTGTTGGATGAATGCACCGCCTTTAAGGACAGCCGCGATTACACCGCCCGTTCGATGCAACGCACCCACCGCTGGGCGAATCGGTCGCTGGCCGCCTTTGCCACCCAACATGATGGCCGCCAGGCGGTTTATGGCGTGTTGCAGGGCGGGGTGTATGAGGATTTACGGCGGGAAAGCGCCGAGTATATCAGCCAGCTGCCCACCTTTGGCCTGGCCGTTGGCGGCTGTTTGGGCAAAGACCCTGAGGAGTTGGCGGAGATTGCCAACTATTCCATGCGCTTTTTGCGGCGGGATCGCCCGATTCACTTTCTGGGGGTGGGCGGCATTGCCGATATTTTTGCGGGCGTCGGGGTCGGGATGGACCCCTTTGACTGCGTTGTGCCCACCCGCCTGGCGCGGCATGGCGGGGCGTTGATTAAACAGGCGCCGCTGTTCCGCCTTAACCTGCACAACGCCTGCCACCGCGGCGTGCCAGAGCCGATTGACCCCGCCTGCCCCTGTTACACCTGCCGCACCCACAGCCGCGGCTATCTGCACCACCTGTTTAAGGCGGATGAGCTGTTGGGGATGACCCTGCTGACCCTGCACAACATACGCTTCATGAACGATTTGATGACCAGCATCCGCACCGCGATTCAGGCTGGCCAATTCGCCGCCCTAAAGCGCGAATGGTTGGGGTGAGTTCCGCTCTTGCTCCCCAGGAACGAACCTGCTAAGCTGGACGCAATCTGGCTTTTTGTGGGGGAGATGGTTGATAAAAAGGATTTGGAGAACTGGACGAAATTTATTGGCCTTAACGTTGAGCTTGACTTTTGCAAGCGGAACCGCGATGGCAACTGTTCCGTCAATCGAGAGCGATTCATGTCGACTTTATAACGCTTACCTTTTAAACGGTGTGATCTACTCATCTTCTGATGGAATTGTCATCAATGGTAAATATCCAACAGCCCCTTCGGAGGAAGTATGTCGCAACCGATGTCAAGCTGAACAAAAGGATAGAGGTCAAGATTTACCAAAAATATACACCTTAAAGGTTGAATGTTTTTATGGGAAAAAATCTCTTTATAAAGAGAACATGCTATTCTAAAATGAAGTGCAACACCTTAGAGTGCGGGGATTAAGGGTCTAAGCGGTTATCACTTAGATTTTTCGGAAAGGGATGTTGGAGCATGAAAGGCTTAGGGATTTGGTCGGTTGCCTGGGCATTGCTGATGGTGGTGGCATCCCCATCGGCTGATGCTCTGCAGCTTAACAGCATCGATGTGCCCGCCGATTCAACGATTAAGCAGCAATTTGTCTTTAACGGCTTTGGCTGTTCGGGCGAAAATCGCTCGCCCGCCTTAAGCTGGCGTGATGCCCCCAAGGATACCAAAAGCTTTGCCCTGACAGTCTATGACCCCGATGCGCCAACGGGCAGCGGTTGGTGGCATTGGCTGATGATTGACATTCCGTCCAGCCGTAGCGATTTGCCCCGTGGCTTTGGCCAGCTGGCCAGCCAATCTGGCCAGAAACTTGAGGACAAAAAAGCCAGTCAGGCCACCCGCAAGGCCGATAACCCCCTGCCTGCCGATGCCCCGCTATCCCCCGCCGCCGCCATTCGCCAAATCCGCAACGATTATGGCCAGGCGGCTTATGGCGGCCCCTGCCCCCCAAAGGGTGATAAGCCACACCGCTATATCTTTACCCTGTTTGCGCTTAAGGTTGAACGGCTGGACATTCCCGATGATGCCACCGCCGCCCTGGCTGGCTTTATGATTCGCGCCAACGCCATCGACCAGTCCAGCTTTACCGCCTATTTTGGTCGTTAGCACCCTGTAACGCTGCAAGTCTGGTCATAGTGGGGGCATCCGCTATAACCAGGGCGTGGATCATCCCCCTCCTGTTGGTGACGTGATTGATAAGAATCCCTTTTATCAATCATAAATATGGGGTATGGTGATTGATAAAGGTGGGGTGTATCAATCATGATCTGGAATTGGCAACAGTCGGGATGGCCAACATTCACCTGGGATGCCGCCAGGCTTGCTCGATCGGAGCGGCGTTACAGCGTTTTGGTGGGGGGGGTATAAAAAGCTGAATCGCCAATGTATGCAAGACAGCAGAGCCCTATCAAAACCCGCTTTTCGCTTTATGTGCAAAATCTCTCAAAAAAGAGAAAGTCAGTTAACGCACAATCTTAAGCATGTATTTTAAACAGTGTAGTCATGAGATAAAAAGAATGTTATAAGTTTCCTGTTGTGTTATTTTTAAGCAGGAGTTTTTGTTATGGATAAGATGCCGATTCACCGTCGCCATGATTTATCGGACAAGGTTTGGGAGAGGTTAGAGCCTCTTTTGCCGGGCAGAAAGGGTTCATGGGGCGGGATAGCAAAAGATAATAGGCTGTTTATTAACGGTGTTTTGTGGTGGCTTAGG